>JADFDR010000009.1 GCA_018262735.1 Geobacter sp. | reverse complement strand
GAAGGCGACGGCAACGCGACGAGCTACCTCTACACTTATTGGGATCGCGGCGAGCAGCTTCCGCTTTATTACGAAGGTACGGCCAAGGTCGTAGTTCTGTCAGGACGTATCGAAAAGGATTTGCTCGATACACAAAATGGTGATCTGTTTAAGAACGAGACTCGCAAGTATGCCTTCGGTGTCGAAGTGGATGCACCGTTTGATTCGCGCGGCATTCAGGTCTTGACGTATCGCTACAAGAGTTCGAATGGCGTGCCGGGTTTGGCGGAGACGCGAAACGACGATACCTGGGTCTATGTGCCGTCACTTCGTCGTGTACGTCGTATTTCGACGGCGCAACGCACCGACGCCATTTCGGGCACGGACTTCACGTTCGACGACATTGGGAGCTTTGGCGGCATCGTTCCGCAATACAAGTGGGAATGTCTTGGCGAGTACGACGTGCTCGCGCCGGCCAATACGATCGTCAAGGGTTACCCCTATGTGAAGAACCAGAACTTTGGTCCGTATGGTCTTTCGTTTGCGAGTGATCGTTGGGAATTGCGCCACACGTTCAAGGTGCGCATGACGACATTGCAACCGGATCATCCGTATAGCTACAAGGACATCTACGTCGACAAAGAGTCGTCGATGGCGCTCTATTCGTTTGCGTACGATCAGAAGAAAGAATTGTGGAAGATCATCTACCACAATTCGCGCTATAGCGAAGACAAGTTGACCGAGAACTACTACCCGGGTTGGGCAGGGGTTCCGCATCCGAACGACCTGAAGCACATCGGCGATGTGATTTTGAACGTGCAGACGGGTACGGGAAACCGCATCGAGTTTTGGAACGCCCAGGGTGTACCGCTCGAGAGCAAAGCGAAGGTGCGGCGCTACATCGATGTCGGCCGTCTGACGGCGGGCAAATAAGGTTTGATCGTGTTCGTAAAACAGGGGGTCGGATGCATATCCGGCCCCCTGTTTGTAGGATCCAGGTCTGTGCGATTCGTGGAACAGGGGAAACAGGGGAGAGGGTGACCATGGTGTGGAGACGCATTACACATTTTGCCGTAGTAGCCGTAGCGCTTTTTTTGAGTGCTTGTCACGACACGCACTTTGTTCCGCGTGTAGGCGAGGGCGAGCTTGGGATTTACGATGATCTTTATGCCGTTGCATCGCCCGGCAACAATCGCGTTATCGCGGTTGGCTACTTCGGTGCGATTTTTCTTTCGGAAGATGGCGGCAATCAATGGATGAGGCGCTCAGCCGACACGCAAGCTTCGTTGTACAGCATCGCTATGGCAGACGAGAAACGGGGCTGGGTCGTTGGGCAACAGGGAACGATTCTGCGCACGGAGGACGGCGGCCAGACTTGGACCGCGCAAGACAATCCGAAGAAGAAAGAAGGCTCGCATCTCTTTTCTGTGTATGCCATCGATGCGAACACGGCACTTACGATTGGCGAGTGGGGCTCGATTCTTTATACCGAGAACGCCGGAAAAACCTGGGAAGACCGCTCGCTTTTGATCCACGAAAAACACCCGCAGTTCGTTTGGCTTGCTCCGCCCCAACAGCAGCGCGTGCGTGAGGGAGATCGGGTTTACGAGGACGTCGGCCTGAATCATGTTCGCTGCCTGCCCGGTTCGAATGCGTGCTGGATCGTCGGTGAGTTTGGTTCGATCTATCGCTCGACGGATCGTTTCAAGACTTGGGAGCAAGGCAAGATCGTCGGTCGCATCGGTGTCGATCCGATTGAGTTTGCGAGTTTCTCGACGGCAGTGAGCGACAATGCACAAACACGGCTTCGTGATTTCGTGGCGCAGATCATCGATCAACCGCATCTCAAGGTCGAAATTTTTCCGTATGTGACGAAGCAAGAGCGCGCCAAGCTGAATCCCGAAGGCGATCCGTCGGAGTTTTTCGAGCTGATCGAAGCACGCTCGGAAAGTGTCCGCTCCATCTTCGAAGAGCAAGGTGTTCTTTCGGATCGCATTCGCATGCGCGGCAATCCGCCCTGGGATTACGAGGATTTTCTGGCGGACGATCCGCAGTTTTTGAAGCGCTATCTCGACGGTCGAGAAAGTGCGCGTCCGCAAGTTGCCGTTTCGGTGATGCAGAATCCGTACTTGTTTGAATCCTATTTTTCCGACGAAAAACACGGCGTGATCGCGGGGCTAG
The DNA here is from genome assembly GCA_018262735.1 of Geobacter sp. GTDB lineage: Bacteria > Myxococcota_A > UBA9160 > UBA9160 > JADFDR01 > JADFDR01. The sequence goes on along the minus strand of JADFDR010000009.1, from coordinate 24,068 downwards.
GTGGAGTGATCTTGTTTTCCGAAGATGGTGGTTTGAACTGGGACTACGCGCCGACGGATACGAAGCGCGCTTTTTACTCGGTGCGCCAACTCGGCGGCCGCTTGCTCGCCATCGGAGAGAAGGGCACGGTGCGCCTCTCGGAGGACCAAGGACGTCATTGGTCGGCGGTGCAGAGCGGATTCCCATCCGTGTTTACCTACATGCGTGACTTTTCGATTGAGCCCGGAGAGAAAGCGGCTTTCATCGTCGGACAAGAAGGTCTGGTGATGCGCACGATCGACCGCGGACTCAATTGGCAGATCGTACTCTCGAAGGGATCCTCGTAGGCTTTTCCGACGGCTGCATGTCACGGTGAAACTTGCGGAATCTCGACGTGTCGTTGTGGCTTTCCAGAAAAGGGAAGGCAGACGGGAATGTCATAGGGCCGGTTCATGCGTGCAGGGCAACAAACATCGTCGCGAGGCGAACGCGAATTTTCACGGGTCATCGTCGTCGACGATAGCCGTCTCGAGCGTGAGCGAAATTTTGAGATTCTGCGCGAGCTCGGTGACGGCGTAATCGTCGAGCTCTGTGCCAGCGGCGACGAAGCGTTGTCGTCGCTGGCGCGCGAACACGCCGACCTTGTCGTTTCGGATCTCACGATGCCGGGCATGTCGGGCCTCGAACTTCTTACACATTTGCGCCGTGAACATCCGAAAACAGAATTCATTTTGATTACGGGCAATGCATCGATCGAAACTGCGATCAGTGCGTTGCGCATGGGTGCAGTGGATTATTTGCGCAAACCGGTTCAGGCCGACGAGTTGTCGCTGATCGTTATGCGAACGCTTGCGCGCCGAAAACTGGTGCGCGAGAACGCGCGCTTGCACGAGATGATGACCACCGTCGAAGCATGTCGCGTGCTTGCCTCCTGCGTGACGATGGCGGAGATCGATCTTGCGTGTCTCGAAATCATGGCCAATGCGCTCGGAGCAAAACGCGGATTGGTGTATCGCGTGGCGCCGCACGCCGAGCATGGAGACACGCTGACTTTCTATGGATTTAGCGACGCCGAGGTTGCGAAACTACGCTCGGTTTTGCGCGGCAAGGATTGCATCGACCGACAAGACTTTCTCAAAATGACGGTTGCTGCGGGAGGCGTGCTACACGATTCGTGTGTCGAAGCGGGCATTGCGCTTGGACGCGTGCTTTCGGTTCCGCTGGAAGGCAGCGACGGAAGTTTCAGTGTGGTTTGGGTCGAAGAAGTGGAAGCGTCGCCTTTCGATTACGATGCGCTTGAAAAGGCGCGTCTCGTCGTTGGCAATGCAAACCTTGCGCTTCTCAACGCCGAGCGTTTCCGTCGAGCACAAGAAAAAGCATTTCTCGATGACGTGACCGATCTCTACAATGCGCGCTATCTCGGTGAAGCGATCAATCGGGAGTTGCATCGCGCCGAACGCTACGGATATCAACTCTCGGTTTTGTTCCTCGATGTCGATCGTTTCAAGCTCGTGAACGATCGACACGGGCATCTGGTGGGCTCGCAAGTATTGCGTGAAATCGCAGGCTTGCTTTTGCAGTGCGTTCGCCAAGTCGACACCGTCGCGCGTTTTGGTGGCGACGAGTTCACGATGCTTCTCGTCGATACGGGTCTTGCGGGTGCGCTCAGCGTTGCCGAGCGCGTGCGACGGGCGATCGAAGATCGTGTTTTTTCCGTCGGAGACGGCCAAGAAATTCGCATTTCGATCAGCATCGGCGTTGCGACTTTTCCGCAACACGCCCAAAGCCGCGAAATTCTGCTCGATCTTGCGGATCGGGCGATGTATGTCGCGAAGCGCGAAGGCCGCAATCGCACTTGTTCCGCCGACGAAGTGGTGAGTTGATCCCTGCGACGGCGTGGCGTTTGGTTTGACACTGCGACGCGGCGTCTGCTAAGCATCCGAGCGATTTTCCTCATATTTTTCGATGACTTTGATGGGTTTTGAGAATGACAGAAAAGTGTAGTGATGCAGGTATGGACGCGGAACAATTGCGTGTCGAGACAATCGGTCTTGATGCGATGGGTGCGTTACGTCGCACGCATCGTTGTTGTGAGCTGGATGCGCGTGCCGTGGGCACGGAAGTGGCAGTGGCAGGCTGGGTGCATTCCTATCGCAATCACGGCGGTGTGAATTTCATCGATCTGCGGGATCGCACGGGAATCGTGCAGCTCGTGTTTCGTGCGGAAGTCGAACCGCTTGCACACACGAAGGCGGGACGTTTGCGTTCCGAGTTCGTAGTCATGGCCAAAGGGCGCGTCGAGCGACGTAGCGCGGACACGATCAATCCGAATTTACCGACGGGTGAGGTCGAAATTGTGGTGACGGATTTGCGGATCCTGAACACTGCGACGCCGCCGCCGTTTCCGATCGAAGATGAGGCGAGTGCCGAAGAAAGCACGCGTCTGCGTCATCGGATTCACGATTTGCGGCGTACTCCGATGCAGCGCAATCTTGCGCTGCGCCACCACTTGTACCAATCCGTACGCAAAACTTTGTCGGACTTGGATTTTCTTGAAATTGAAACTCCGATCTTGACCAAATCGACGCCGGAAGGTGCGCGTGATTTCTTGGTGCCAAGTCGCATCCATCACGGCACGTTCTACGCGCTGCCGCAATCGCCACAGATCTTGAAACAGTTGCTCATGATCGCGGGTTTCGAGCGTTACTTCCAAATCACACGCTGTTTTCGCGACGAAGATTTGCGTGCGGATCGCCAGCCCGAGTTTACGCAGATCGATCTTGAAATGTCGTTCGTCGGTGTCGACGATGTATTGCACGTTCTCGAAACCGTGACGGTGCGCGGGTTTGCGGAAACGATCGGCGTGCAACTGCCCCGACCGTTCCGTCGGATTTCGTATGCCGAGTGCATGGCGCGCTACGGAGAGGATCGTCCGGATACGCGAATTCTGCTCGAACTCGTAGATCTAAGTGACGTATTTCGGTGTAGTGAGTTTCGCGCCTTTCGCGCAAGCGTCGATGCCGGCGGCATCGTGAAATGCTTGCCGATTCACGATGCCGATGCGCTGACGCGCAGCGACATCGATCGTCTCGAAGCCTTTGTGAAGAAGGAGCTTGGCGGCAAAGGGCTCGCTTGGATTCGCGTGCGCGAAGACGGGGAATGGCAATCGCCGATCGTGAAGTTCTTTTCCGACACCGAAAAGCGTCTCGTTTCCGAGCGCACGCAGGCGCGCCCCGGCACGCTGATTTTTTTTGCGGCAGACAAACCCGCCAAGGGAAATGCAATCCTGGCGCGTTTGCGCAGCGACATGGGAAGGCGCCTTGGTCGCGTGGAAGACCGTCCGTGGGACGTGCTCTTCGTCGTCGATTTTCCGCTTTTCGAGGAAGACGAGAACGGGCAGCTCGTCTATGCGCATATGCCGTTCGTGGCACCGCTCGAAGAAGACATTGCGCTGCTCGATACTGCGCCGTTACGCGTGCGGGCCACGCACTACGACCTCGTGGTGAATGGTGTGGAACTCGGTTCGGGCAGCTTGCGCAACCATCGCAGCGACGTACAGCGCAAGATTCTTGAAATTCTTGGCTACCCCAAGGATCGCGCGGAGCGTTTGTTTGGCTTTTTGCTCAATGCACTTGAGGCCGGTGCGCCGCCACACGGTGGTTTTGCGTTCGGTTACGACCGCCTCGTCATGATGCTGACGGGAAGCACGGGCATTCGCGATGTCATCGCATTTCCGAAAACGCAGCGTGGGCAAGATTTGCTGATGGAAACACCGTCGGTGGTGACATCCGAGCAGCTTGCCGAGCTTGGGATCGAAGTCGTGCCCGAGGTCGGTGACGCATGAAGCACCGTACCGTCGCGGCGTCTTTGCTTGCCTCGTGCTTTGCGATTGCACTCGCAATTTTCGGGGTCGTGCTCGGATCGCGAGGTGTGGCGCAGGCACAAACCGCAGCGCAAAGTTCGCCTGCTCCCTTGGTGCATCAAGTGCGCTCCGGTGAATCGCTTTGGAGCATTGCGGAACTCCGACTCGGAAATTCGCGGCTCTGGCCTTTGGTTTACCGCGCCAATCGCGATCAGATTATGGATCCTGCGCGTCTTTTCGTCGGACAACGCTTGAATATCCCGCAACTAAGCGAGGAAGAGAAAAAGGCGGCGTTGAGCAGCGCGACACTGCCGCAAACCTTGAAGCCCATCCTTGCGACTCCGCCGCCCGCCTCCGCGGCGCAAGCGACTCCGAGCACAGATCCCGCCGCCGTTGCGCCGCCTGCTTCCTCCATCCCTGCATCCGACCCGAGCGCGCCACAAGCACCTGCAGCGCCAGGCCTCGAAACGCCTCCGTCTGTCGCATCTCCTTCGGAACCCGCTCGCATTCCCTCCGCCGACAGCAGCACGAACACGCCCTAGGGAACCTCGAACTTATTTTCACTTTGAGAATTCCGTGCGGCCTCTGTCGCTGCACGGAGAATCGCGGTTCAAGGCTCTCGAGGGAGACTCCGGGCTTCGTCACCGTCGGTCGGAACTTGCAGTTGTTTTCCCCAAGGCGAAGGGTTCTCAAAAAGGTCGCTCTCCGATTGGCATTTTGCGCGCGGATTTTTTATAACCTCCGGCCTATGACGACTTACAGCAAACTCCAAAAACCAAAATCAGGCGAAAAAATTACTCGAGATGCGAAGGGCAATCTCATTGTTCCCGATCATCCGATCGTTCCCTTCATCGAAGGCGATGGCACGGGTCCCGACATTTGGGCGGCTTCGGTGCGCGTGATCGATGCAGCGGTCGAGAAGGCCTACGGCGGCCGACGCAAAATTGCGTGGTATGAAATTTACGCCGGCGAAAAGGCAAACGAAGTCTATGGTCCGAACACGTGGCTTCCCGAAGACACGACCAAGGCGTTGCAAGAGTACTCGGTTGGAATCAAGGGGCCGCTCACGACACCGGTGGGTGGCGGCATCCGTTCGATCAACGTGGCGCTGCGCCAGATTCTCGACCTCTATGCTTGTGTGCGTCCGGTGCGCTGGTACGACGGTGTGCCGTCCCCGATGAAAGAACCGGGCAAGCTCGACGTGGTGCTGTTCCGCGAGAACACCGAGGACGTGTATTCGGGCATCGAGTTTTCGAAGGGCAGCGAAGAAGCGAAGACGCTGATCGATTTGCTCAACACCAAATTCAAGAAGAGTGTGCGTGCGGATTCGGGGATTGGCATCAAGCCGATTAGCGAGTTTGGTTCGAAGCGCCTCGTGCGCCGTGCGATCCAATACGCGATCGACCAGAAACGCCCGAGTGTCACCTTGGTGCACAAAGGCAATATCATGAAGTTCACCGAAGGTGCCTTTAAAGATTGGGGCTATCAGCTCGCGCGTGAAGAGTTTGCGCAGCAGACGATCACCGAGGATGAGCTTTGGGAGAAGCACAACGGCAAAGCGCCGGCGGGCAAGATCGTGATCAAGGATCGCATCGCCGATGCCATGTTCCAGCAAGTGCTGTTGCGGCCGGATGAATACGACGTGATCGCAACGACGAATCTCAACGGCGATTACCTTTCGGATGCCTGTGCGGCGCAAGTTGGCGGGCTCGGCATCGCGCCGGGCGCGAACATCGGCGACGAAGTGGCGCTCTTCGAAGCGACGCACGGCACAGCACCGAAGTATGCCGGCCAAGACAAGGTGAATCCGGGCTCGGTGATCCTTTCCGGTGTCATGATGCTTCAGCACATGGGCTGGAACGAAGCCGGCACCCTAATCGACAAAGCGATCGAAAAGGCGATTACGCAAAAAAGAGTCACCTACGATTTCGAACGCCAGATGGAAGGAGCCACCAAGGTTTCCTGCAGCGGCTTCGGGGACGTGTTGATCGAGAACATCAAGAATTCGTAAAAAGTTGTAAGAAAGCGGGCTTGTTTTTCACAAGCCCGTTCGTTTCACAGACGAGGTTTTGTCACGGCAGTGCTGGATCGTGCATCTCTGTTTTGTAGATGTTGCCGATGCGGTTGCGTGAACCCACGGCTGCAAGTGGCAGACAGCAAAGCAAGATGAAGCAAGAGGAAGTAAGAGATCTGGACGCAAGGACACTCGAACAAAAGGCAGGAGAAGGAAGATGCGAAAAAAGATTGCCCTGATTGGTGGTGGAAACATCGGCGGCGTGATGGCCGAGCAGCTCGCGTATCGTGAGCTTGGCGATGTGATTCTTTTCGACGTCGTGGAAGGTTTGCCGCAAGGCAAGGCGCTCGACATTGCCGAAGGCGCGCCGCTCTTCGATGCAGATGTGTCGGTGAAAGGTGCGAACTCGTACGCCGAGATCGCGGGCGCGGATCTCGTGATCATCACTGCGGGTCTGGCACGCAAGCCGGGCATGTCGCGCGACGATCTCCTGAACACGAATTTGAAGATCATGAAGCAAGTGGCCGAGGGCGTGCGTGAGCATGCGCCCAATGCGCTCGTGATCGTAGTTTCGAATCCGCTCGATGCGATGGTCTACACTTTCAAGAAAGTGTCGGGCTTTCCGAAGAACCGCGTGATCGGCATGGCCGGCGTGCTCGACTCTGCGCGCTTCCGCGCCTTCGTGGCCTGGGAGCTTGGCGTGTCGGTGCAAGACGTGACGGCGCTCGTGCTCGGTGGTCACGGCGACACGATGGTGCCGCTCGTGCGCTACTGCACGGTCGCGGGCATTCCGATCGAGAAGATGATCTCGAAGGAGCGCATCAACGCGATCGTCGAGCGCACCAAACAAGCGGGCGGCGAAGTGGTGGCACTGCTCAAGACGGGCTCGGCGTTCGTGTCTCCGGCGGCGTCGGCGATCGAAATGGCCGAGGCGATCTTGAAGGACAAGAAGCGCGTGCTTGCTTGCTGCTGCTTGCTTGAAGGCGAGTATGGCGTCGACGGTCTTTACGTCGGTGTGCCGTGTGTGCTGGGTGCGAATGGTCTTGAGCGTGTGATCGAGGTCGATCTCAACGCCGAAGAACGAAAACTTTTTGATGAATCCGTCGAGCACGTTCGCTCGCTCGTGAAGCAGATCGAGATCTAAACGATGAATGTTCATGAGTATCAAGCCAAAGAATTGATGCGCGAATATGGTGTCGCTGTGCCGACAGGCTTTTTGGCGACGACTCCCGAAGAAGCGGAAGCAGCCGCAAAGAAAATCGGCGGTTCCATCGTTGTGGTGAAGGCGCAGATCCATGCGGGTGGCCGTGGCAAGGGCGGTGGTGTGAAGCTTGCCAAGTCTCCGTCGGAAGCGAAGACCCTCGCGAGCCAAATCCTCGGGATGCAGCTCAAGACGCATCAGACCGGCCCGGAAGGCATGCTCGTGCGGAAGGTGTACGTCGAAGCGGGTTGCGAGATTGCTCGCGAGCTCTATCTCGGCATCGTGCTCGATCGTGCGACGGAAAAGTTCGCGATCATGGCCTCGACCGAGGGTGGCATGGACATCGAAGAGGTGGCCGCGAAGACGCCCGAGAAAATCCACACCGTATTGATTGATCCCAACGTCGGCTTGCAAGATTTCCATGTGCGACAGATCGGCTTTGGGCTTGGTCTCGACACGGCGGGCATTGCAACGCTTGGTAAATTCTTGAAGGGCCTCTATCGCCTCTACATCGAGAAGGATGCCTCGATCGTCGAGATCAATCCGCTGGTCGTGACGAAGGGCGGCGAGATCCTCGCACTCGACGGGAAACTCAACTTCGACGACAACGCGCTGTTTCGTCATCCCGAAATTGAAGCGTTGCGCGACAAGGACGAGGAAAATCCGACGGAAGCCGAAGCTTCGGAGTGGGATCTCTCGTATGTCGGACTCGATGGCAGCATCGGTTGCATGGTGAATGGTGCCGGCCTCGCGATGGCCACGCTCGACGTGATCGCATTGCAAGGTGGCACGCCGGCGAACTTCCTCGATGTGGGCGGCGATGCGACAAAGGAACGTGTCGCGAAAGCGTTCAGTCTGATTTTGAGCGACCCCAAAGTGAAGGCGATCCTGGTGAATATTTTCGGTGGCATCGTGCGCTGCGATTTGATTGCCGAAGGCATCATCGCCGCTGCGAAGGAACTTGCGATTCAGGTGCCGGTCGTCGTGCGTTTGCAAGGCACGAACTCGGAGCAAGGGCGCAAGCTGCTCGATCAATCGGGTCTCAAGCTGATTTCTGCCGAGACACTGCAAGAAGCTGCCGAGAAGGTCGTCGCTGCTTCGAAGGGAAAGGCGTAAGTCATGGCAATTCTATGTGACAAGAACACCAAGGTGATCGTGCAAGGTCTGGGCAAAGTTGGTCAATTCCACGCGAAGCTATCGCTCGAGTACGGCACCAAGTTCGTCGGTGGTGTGGCGCCCGGCAAGCGCGGTCAAACGATCGAGAGCCTTCCGGTGTTCGATACCGTCAAGCAGGCCGTGAGTGAGACGGGTGCGAATGCGTCGGTGATTTTCGTTCCGCCGCCGTTTGCAGCCGATGCCATCCTCGAAGCGGTGGATGCTGAGATTCCGCTCGTGGTTTGCATCACGGAGGGCATTCCCGCACAAGATATGGCGCGCGCCAAAGCGGCGCTGCGTGACAGCAAGACGCGTCTCGTCGGTCCGAATTGTCCGGGGCTCGTGACGCCGGGGCAGTGTCGCATTGGCATCATGCCGGCGCGCATTACAAAGCCAGGCCCCGTCGGCGTGGTCTCGCGCTCGGGCACGCTCACTTACGAAGCTGTCGATCAGCTTTCGAAGCTCGGCATTGGTCAATCGACTTGCATCGGGATCGGTGGCGATCCGGTGATCGGAACCACTTTCCTCGATGCGCTCGCGCTTTTTGAAGCCGATCCGGAAACCAAGGCTGTGGTGATGATCGGTGAGATCGGCGGCAGCGCCGAAGAAGCGGCGGCGGAATTTATTCGCGCGAAGATGACGAAGCCCGTAGTCGCCTTCATTGCCGGGCAGCAAGCGCCGCCAGGCAAACGTATGGGTCACGCCGGTGCGATTATCGCCGGAGGCAAAGGTCGTGCGTCGGACAAGATCGACGCGCTGCGCAAGGCGGGCGCTTTTGTTTCGGATTCGCCGGCGACGATTGGGGCCACGCTGGCCAAGAATGTTTCGTTCTAAGGGGGAAGCGCAATACAAGCTAGTTTTGGAAGTTGGGATGAAGCGGATTGCAGGGCACGAACGTAGACGCTGAGCGCAACGCAGTTTGGTGACAGAAACAGGAAGTCGGGATGACTTCAAAAAACAAGGGGTGCATTCGCCGTGGCGAATGCACCCCTTGTTTTTTTCGTAAAGGATGAACCTTCTTTATTTTTGCACCGTCCAGGTTTGCCCCGAATTCAGAAGCTTCTCGAGATTGCCGCGTCCGCGTTTCGCGACTGCATCATCGATTTGAATCTGCAACATATCGGTGTAGACCGGCTTTTCGACGGCGCGGAACACGCCGATCGGGAATGGAAATTCCGGTCGCACGAGGCTTGCGAGAACCATCGCATACGCCGGAGATTCCAAATCTTCCCGGTGAATGGCAACGCCGCGACTCACGGGATCCTCACCGTCGGCGAGATCGATGATCGACGGAACTCCGCCTTCAATGCGAATGCCTTTGAGAGCTCCCGGTGCGCCGAATACGAGCGGCTTGCCGTTTTCGAGTTGCAACGTCGTGGTTTGGCGCTCCTTGCGATTTTCGAATTCATCCCACTCCGTCGGATTGAACACGACGCAAGTCTGCATGATCTCGATGAACGCTGTGCCCTTGTGGTCGTGCGCGCGTCGAAGCACCTCTTGCATATGGGTTGCATCGACGTCGACCGTACGCGCGACGAAGGTCGAACCCGAGCCAAGCGCAAAGCTCACGGGATCGACCGGATAGTCGATCGATCCTTGCGGGCTCGACTTGGTCACCATTCCCGTGCGTGACGTTGGTGAATATTGTCCCTTGGTGAGGCCGTAGACGCGGTTGTTGAACAACATGATCTGCATGTCGAGGTTGCGTCGCAACACATGGAGCATGTGATTGCCGCCGATCGAGAGACCGTCGCCGTCGCCCGTCACCACCCAGACGGAAAGCTCGGGGCGACTCACTTTGATGCCCGTTGCAAACGTCGGTGCGCGGCCATGAATCGTGTGAAAACCGTAGGTGTTCATGTAGTACGGGAAGCGGCTCGAACAACCGATTCCCGAAACGAACACGAAGTTTTCACGCGGAATGCCAAGTTCCGGAAGCACCTTTTGCAATTGTGCGAGGATCGAGTAATCGCCGCAGCCCGGGCACCAACGTATTTCTTGGCTCGAGACAAAATCCTTGCGGGTCAACCCCGTAGCAGCCGGTTGTGCAGACATGGTTATTTTTCCTCCGCGAGCACAGCTCGAATCTTGTTGACGATCTCACCGATGCGGAACGGTTGCCCTGCGACCTTCGAAAAGCACTGCGCCGGAACCAGGTATTCCGCGCGCAAGAGCAGGGTGAGATGGCCCGTGTTGAGTTCGGGAACGAGGATCTTTTCATAGTTTTTCAAGATCTCGCCCAGGTCGGACGGGAATGGATTCAAGTGGCGCAAATGGACATGCGCAACGTCGCAGCCTTCGCCATGCAGTTGACGTATCGCGGCTGTGATTGCGCCGTGCGTGCTCCCCCAGCCGACGACCAAGAGCTTGCCGCGACTCGGCCCTTCGACTTTGAGTGGCGGAATCGACTTGGCGACACGCGCCACTTTTTCTGCGCGCAGACGCACCATGAAATCGTGGTTCTCGGGCACATAGGACACGGTGCCCGAGATGTTTTCTTTTTCGATTCCACCGAGGCGATGCTCGAGCCCCGGTGTTCCTGGAACGGCCCACGGTCGAGCAAGCGTTTCCTCGTTGCGCGAGTAGGGGCGGAACGTCGCCGGATCCGTTGGATGTTGAACCTCGATCTTCTTGAGATCTTCGACGCTCGGCACCTTCCAAGGCTCGGAACTATTGGCGAGGTATCCGTCGGAGAGTACGGCGACGGGCGTCATGTATTGCACGGCAATCCGAAACGCTTCGAGCATGACATAGAAGCAGTCGCCCGGTGTCGCCGGTGCGAGGATCGGCATCGGGCTATCCGAGTTGCGTCCGTAGAGCGCCGCGAGCAGATCGCCCTGTTCGGTTTTCGTCGGAAGACCTGTCGATGGGCCCGCACGTTGTACGTCGACGACCACCAAAGGAAGCTCCGTCATCACGGCAAGGCCTAACGCCTCTTGCTTCAAGATGTAGCCGGGACCGCTCGTCGTCGTGACGCCAAGCATTCCCGCATACGACGCACCGATCGCCACACCGACGGCGGCGATTTCGTCTTCGGCTTGCACTGTTTTGATGCCGAAGTTTCGGTAACGCGCGATCTCGTGCAGAATGTCGCTTGCGGGCGTGATCGGATATGCACCGAGCACGACGGGCGTGTTCATCAATTCACCGGCGGCGATGATGCCCCAAGCTGTTGCCTGGTTGCCGCTGATGTTGCGATACGTACCGGCCGCAATCTTCGCCGGCGGTACCACGAACGAAACCGGGAGCAACTCCGTGATTTCGCCGAAGTGGTAGCCGTTGCGCAAGGCGCGTCGGTTGGCTTCGAGAATTTCGCCCTTGAACTTTGCGTTCATCCATTGTTCGGTGACGTCGAGCGAGCGGTTGTACATCCAGTACATCACGCCGAGCGCGAAGAAGTTCTTACACCGATCTGCGTCGGGCTTGCTGAGTCCGAGATCTGCGACTGCTTCGCGTGTCAGTGTGGTGAGCGGGATGTCGACCACTTTGTACTGCGTTGCGAGCGGGCCGCGCGGATCTTCGGTGTAGCCCGCTTTCTCGAGATTTTTCTGCGAGAACGCATCGCCATTCAAAATGATGGTGCCGTTGGGGCGCAAGTCTTTCAGATTCGCCTTGAGCGAAGCAGGGTTCATCGCCACCAAAACATCCGGATTGTCCGCCGGCGTGAAAATTTCCGACGAAGAAAAGTGGACTTGGAAGCCAGATACACCCGCAAGTGTTCCTGCTGGAGCACGGATTTCGGCGGGGTAATCCGGAAAAGTGGAAAGATCGTTGCCCGCGAGCGCGGTGGTTTCTGTGAACTTGGAGCCGGTAAGTTGCATCCCATCGCCGGAATCGCCGGCAAACCGAATTGCGACATGGTCGATTTCTTCGACCTTCTTCGTAGACACGATATCCCTCGTTGTTGTTGGCTGAATTGAGCGTTGTTTGCGTGAAAGTGCGCGTTTCTTGCCATGCCCCTGCGTTGGAACGCGCGGGGTCGTTTTGGGCTCCGGGATTCTATCGGTCTTGCGTGGGGACGAAAGGGCTTCGCTGCCCTTCGTGCCGGATATTTGAACATTGCGACTCGCCTTCCGAACTTGGCTTTCGCGATGCAAATTTCGAAACGATTTTTGGAGTGCGGCGGGTAGGTTGCGGCAGGCTCAAGCCGTCCTTCGCGAGCGCCGATAGGCGAGCCATGTTTTTTCCTCGTTCTGAAGACTTGACGCTCGTAGAGACGCAGCTTCGAAGCCTGCGCACTTCGACCAACACGCCCGTGGTGGTGACGGAAGAGCTTTCAGGGGGCGCTGCGCGCGCGGCAATCGCAGCTTACACCGTCGGTGGCGAAAAGAAATTTGGTGTGACGATTGCGGTGCGCTCGCTCCAAACGAATCAAGCTGTTTTCTACGATTGCAGCGAAGCCATGGCGAACGAAGCCGAGCTTGCCATTGCCTTCGATGCGGCGATGTCGTTTTGCGAGGGCATGGGCTTCGTGCTTGGCGACGACGTGCTTGCCGAGCGTGGTCTTGAATCGCGCAAGGTTGGCTTGCAACTTTGGCGTGAAGTGACGGGCGAAGTTTTGCAACAGGTGGCGCAGCGCGAGAGTCGTGCGAGATCCGTGGTGGAGCTGGAGCAAGAGTTCGATGCAGACGATTTGCTCGTGGGAGACGGAGGAGAAGTCGAGGAGATCGAACTCGAGATGGAATTGCTCGAAACGGCTCCGTCGGTTCCCGCACAGCGCAAAGCGATGGTGCCGCCGGTCGAGGAAAGTCGCGATCGCACCGAAGTCCTCGCGCCGGAAGCCGTGCGTCCGCCAACTCCACCGACGGAAAACAAAAAACCATCTCTTTCTCGGTTCCGCAACACGACCGCAGTGCCGAAGGCAAGTTCTTCTTCGAGCGAGAATGCATTCGAGAAAAATGGCGCGTCGGAGTGCGCCGACGAAAATTCCCAAGCCATTGGTCGCTTGAAACTGGTAAAACGGCGGGGTGAAGGTGGCGAAAAGCCGAGCTGGCTTTGCCGAATCTTGCGCGCGTACTAGTTGTTTTTGAATCTTCACGATACGTCGTGCTCCAAGAGATCGCTTTTTCGTCGCTTTCTCAGGCAACACGAAAATGCGTTGCCTGAAGAAAGATTTTCCAAATTTACCGAGGGAGGTTTTGAATGTCGGGATTCTGGCGCTCGATGATGGCGTTGTGGTTGGCGGCGATGGCGCTTGCTTGTGTTTCGCCCGAAAAACAGCTTGCCGAAGAGGAAGCGAAATTCAAAGCGACGCGCGCGCATCATGATCTTGGCTTGAAGTTTCTCGAGAAGAATGACTCGGCGCGTGCGATCGCAGAATTTCAGGAGGCGCTCAAGCTCGACCCCGACAGTCCTTGGATCAATTCCGACATGGGCCAAGCACAGCTTCGTTTGCACCGTTATGAAGATGCGGCGAAGAGCTGGCAACGCACGATCGCAAAGCGCCCCGATCATCATCCTGCGCGCTACAACCTTGCGGTCTTGTATCTGGAGTTTTTGAATCGGCCCGAGGATACGCTTCGGGAAACGCAGGTTCTCATTACGGATCCCACATACATTCATCCGTGGGAAGCTCTTGACGTGCGAGGTGTAGCTTTGGGGAGATTGGGCCGCACCGGCGAGGCGAGAAATGCTTTCCACGATGCGCTGACGCGGCGTGCGCACTGGCCTTCGGCCTTGCACCTCGGCGTTCTCGAACAAGGCGAGAAAAATTATCCGCAAGCGATCGAGGCCTATCAGTTCGCACTCAAAGCACAGGATCCCCCACCGCCGCCGCGCTACGTCGCAGAGTTGCAATACCGTCTCGGGACGGTTTTTCTTGAATTGCAAGATACAGCGAGTGCGAAGCAACATTTCCTTCTTGCGACGGACGTGTCCGAGGAAAATCCATGGAGCGAAAGAGCGAGTCGGCACCTCGACGCGACGCAGCCTTAACCGGAAACGAATCGCCGGAGGCGATCGGGGCCTATCTCCGTCGACAGCGCAGTTTGCGCGGCATTTCGCTGGAAGCACTTCACAAAGCAACGCAGATTCCGTTGCGCTCGCTGGAGCGTCTCGAGGCGGGTGCGTTCGACAACAAGCCGGACGGTTTCGTGCGCGGGCTCGTGCGCACCGTGGCCGAAGCGCTGGGGCTCAATCCGTCGGAGACTGTGGCGCGGATGTTGCGCGAGGCGATCGTGCCGGACGCAGCGGAAGGCCTCGGTCTTTTTGTCAGGCAACACGTTTTTGTGTTGGCGGCTTTGACCGTGCTTTTGGCCGCAGGGCTTGCGCTTTGGATCGCGTCGCGAGGGAAAGAGCAGGCCACGCCTTCGACGGTGGCGCTACCTTCGCGGCGAGATGCGGTGCGCGATTTGTGGCAGCGCGTTGAAGTGAAGCCGCTTTCTCCGTCGGAGGAGAAGCCGAAAACCAATTCGTCCATGCCCCATTCGTCGTCGTCTGCGCCGCAGGAGACGCAACCCGGGAAATCACCGACGGAGCAGCGCGCGCCTTCCGACGCCACAACACCTTCGCGTGGAGATCCGTAATTCGGAACACGAACCTTGTGCGTTGCAGGATTTGGAGCCATGCAGTTATTACACACAGAAGCGTTGGTTTTGCGCGCACTCGATTTTGGCGAGTCGGATCGCATCGTGCGCTTGCTGACGCCTGATCGCGGGCGTGTGACCGCGATCGCGAAGGGCGCCAAGCGCAGCCAGCGCCGCTTCCCGGGCACGCTCGATATTCTGAATTGGCTTGAAGTGCAAATCGCGCCTCGACGTAGTGCTGCGGGAATGGTGCGTCTTGAGCATTCGCGGTTGAAGCAGGCTTTCGAACCGCTGCGTGCGCACACGGGGCGCTTTGCGATGAGTTGCTATCTGATCGAGCTCCTCGACCGCCTTGCGCCGGAAGGCGGCTTGCCGCGCGATCTGACGAAACTCTTTACGTTTGCCGTCGATGCGCTGACCTTGATCGTGCGCACCAAGCCGGACGAGCGCTTGCGAACTTTGCTCGAACTTCGCGCTTTGGCGGCGCTGGGGCTTTGTCCCGAATTTCGATGCTGCGTGCGTTGCGGCAAAGAGGTCGAGACAAACGGTGCCGTGGATTTTCACGTCGCCGACGGTGGGCTCGTTTGTGCGTCGTGCCCGCGTACGGCCGATGCGCCGATCGCGGTGCATCTCGGCACGCTGCGTCTGCTCGAGCAAAGCTTGCACTTCGAGTTTTCGCAGCTCGATCGACTCGTGTTTCAAGAACATGCACTGCGCGAAGCAACGCTGATCGTGCGCCGCTTCGAAAAATTTCATCTTGGTGTCGAATTGCGCAGCGATCGGTTTTTGCGCGAAGCGTTGCAGTCCGAATCGAGCAAGCCGTTCGCTTGACACCCTCGGAGCCGAAAGGAATACTCGCCCGGCTCGGGAAGTCTTCGCTTTCTCTCGCTTTTTTGAAAAATGCCGTTCTCCAATTTGCAAAATTGGAAATCTGAAAGCAGAACGTGCGACGTAAAAACGTCAATGTAATTTTTGGCCGCGCCGCAAGTTGGCCGCGACCAAGTGAGAGACGCAACCGAACGTCGAGCGAGCGCAAATCAGAAAATCAAAGCAAGCCAAAAACAGGAAAGAGGTTGAGATGTCGGATGCCGCCGCTTCGGATCGCCAAGCCGCCAAGGCCAAAATGGATGAACTCGTTTCGCTCTGCGCACGCCGCGGTTTCATTTTTCAGTCGAGCGAGATCTACGGTGGCATCAACGGCTTTTGGGATTACGGCCCGCTCGGCGTCGAACTCAAAAACAATCTCAAGGCACTGTGGTGGCAGAAGGTCGTGCGCGAGCGCGACGACGTGGTGGGCATCGACAGCTCGATCATCGCGCACCCGCGCACCTGGGAAGCGTCGGGGCATGTCGAGCATTTCACGGATCCGATGGTGGATTGTCGCGCCTGCAAGAAGCGCTTCCGCGCCGATCAACTCGATGACGCACCTGCGTGTTCCTCGCGCGAAGGCACGTCGGAGCACGATTTCACGGAAGCCCGCAATTTCAACTTGATGCTCAAGACCTCCATCGGTGCTTCGCAAGATGCAGCGATGGAAGCGTATCTGCGCGCCGAGACTTGCCAGGCGATTTTCAACGATTTCAAACGCGTGCGCGAATCGTCGCGCCAGAAAATTCCGTTTGGCATCGCGCAAATCGGCAAAGCGTTCCGCAATGAAATCAATCCGCGCAATTTCACCTTCCGCTCGCGCGAGTTCGAACAAGCGGAGCTTGAATTTTTCATTCATCCGTCGGAGCGCGAGAAGTGGTTCGAGAGCTGGCTTGCCGAGCGGCTCGCCTTCCACACGGCCTTGTTCGGCAAAGACGCGTTGCGCGTGCGGCCTCATGCCAAGAACGAGCTTGCGCACTACGCGAAGCAAGCTTCCGACATCGAGTTTTTGTTTCCCTTCGGCTGGCAAGAGATCGAAGGCGTGCACGATCGCGGCGATTGGGATCTTTCGCGCCATACACAATATTCGGGCAAGGATCTTTCGATCACCGACGAAGAAACCAAAGAAAAATATACGCCGATGGTGATCGAGACCTCCGTTGGTGTTGATCGTACGACACTCGCGTTGCTCGCCAATGGCCTCGTGCAAGAAAAACTCGACGACGGCGAGACGCGCACCGTGTTGCGCCTGCATCCGCTCGTTGCGCCGATCAAGGTGGCCGTGCTGCCGCTCTCGAAGCAACTCAACGAAAAGGCCGAGAAGATCGCTGAGGATTTGCGCCGCGTGATGAACGTCGCCTACGACGATTCGGGCAACATCGGCCGGCGCTACCGACGGCAAGATGAAATTGGAACTCCATTTTGTGTGACCTACGATTTTGAATCCGAGACCGATCGGCAGGTGACGATTCGCGATCGCGATACGATGAAACAAGAACGTGTCGCACTCGACGGGCTCGTCGCCTATCTCCGAGATCGCGTGGAGGCACCGCTTTGAAGAAGACTTCCTCGAACAAGCGGGCCGTGCGCGCGAAGTCGCAAGCCAAGGCGGCGACGAAGGTCGCGACGAAAACCGAAAAGGCGAGTGCGAAGCGTCGTGTGTTTTTCTTCGGCGCGGGCAAGGCCGACGGCAACGCTGGCATGAAAGAACTTCTTGGCAGCAAGGGTGCGAACCTTGCCGAGATGGTGAACATCGGCATTCCGGTGCCGCCGGGCTTTACGATCTCGACGGAAGTTTGCGCGGCATTCAATGCGGCTCGCAAGCGACTGCCGCAAGACGTCAAAGTCAGCGTGCTCGCCGCGCTTCGCCGTGTCGAAAAAATCATGGGCGCGAAATTCGGCGATCCGAAGAACCCGCTCTTGTTCTCGGTGCGCTCCGGCGCGCGCGCTTCCATGCCGGGCATGATGGATACGGTGCTCAATCTCGGGCTCAATCACCAAACGGTGTCGGGGCTTGCGGCGCACGCCAATCCGCGTTTTGCCTACGACAGCTATCGCCGCTTCATTCAAATGTACGGCGACGTGGTGCTCGGTGTGCCGCACGAGCGTTTCGAAGGGCGGCTCGAAATGCTCAAAGAACGCCGCGATGTGACGCTTGACACAGAATTGCGTTCCGAAGATTTGCAGGAACTCGTCAAGGATTATCTGCAGATCATTGTCGATCACACGGGTGCGCCGTTTCCGCAAGATCCCGAAGTGCAACTTTGGGGCGCGATCGGCGCGGTCTTCGATTCGTGGGAAAACGAGCGTGCGCGGCGCTATCGCCGCTTGCACGGAATTCCGTCGGATTGGGGCACGGCCGTGAACGTGCAGGCGATGGTGTTTGGAAATATGGGCGACACCTGCGCGACGGGCGTGGCCTTTACGCGCGATCCGTCGACGGGCGCAAACATTTTCTACGGCGAGTATTTGAAGAACGCGCAAGGCGAAGACGTGGTGGCGGGCATTCGCACGCCGCAACCGATTAACGAAGCGAGCAAGACGACCGACACCGCAAATTTGCCGACGCTCGAAAAAGAAATGCCGCCGGCGTATCGCGAACTTGTGCGCATGTATCAAAAAATCGAAAAGCATTATCGCGAAATGCAAGACATCGAGTTTACGATCCAAGACGGAAAACTTTGGATCTTGCAAACGCGCACGGGCAAACGTACGAGCACGGCGGCCGTGCGCATCGCCGTCGAAATGGTGAAAGAACGCTTGATCTCGAAGGAAGAAGCGCTCTTGCGTGTCGATGCGAGCATGGTCGATCAACTCTTGCATCCGACGCTTGATCCCAGTGCGAAGCGCACCGTGATCGCACAAGGTTTGCCCGCGTCGCCGGGTGCTGCCGTCGGGAAAATCGTCTTCAGCGCCGACGAAGCCGAAGCGAAGGCGAAGATCGGCGAGCGCGTGATCTTGGTGCGCATCGAAACTTCCCCGGAAGACATTCACGGCATGCACGCGGCGCAAGGCATTCTCACGGCGCGCGGCGGCATGACGTCGCATGCGGCAGTCGTCGCGCGTGGTCTTGGCAAATGTTGTGTGTCGGGTTGCGGCAGTTTGCGCATCGATTATGCGACGGGCGAGATGCGCGTCGGCGAACACCTCTTGCGCGCGGGAGATCTGCTGACACTCGACGGTGGCACAGGGGAAGTGATTTTGGGCGCCGTGCCGACGGTGACGCCGAAGCTTGGTGCTGAATTTGGCGAGCTGATGCGCTGGGCCGATCAAGTGCGAAAGCTCGGCGTGCGCACGAATGCCGATACGCCGCACGATGCCAAGACCGCGCGCGAGTTTGGCGCCGAGGGCATCGGTCTTTGCCGCACCGAGCATATGTTCTTTGAAGCCGATCGCATTCAGGCCGTGCGCGAGATGATCCTTGCCACCGACGGAAGCGAACGAAATCGCGCGCTCGACAAACTCTTGCCGATCCAGCGCGCCGATTTCGTGAAGATCTTCAAAGCGATGGCGGGTTTGCCGGTGACGATTCGTTTGCTCGATCCGCCGCTGCACGAGTTTTTGCCTCACACGCCCGACGAAACCGAAACCGTTGCGCGCGCGATGGGCATTGCGCCAAGCGAAGTGCAAGCCAAAGTGACGGCATTGCACGAGTTCAATCCCATGCTTGGGCATCGGGGTTGTCGGCTTGCGATCACGTATCCCGAGATTTATCGCATGCAAGTGCGTGCGATCGTCGAAGCCGCGTGCGAAGTGAAACAATCCGGTGTCTCCGTCAAACCGGAAATCATGATCCCGCTGATTTCCAATGTTTCGGAGTTGGTGCGCTTGCGCACGCTCGTCGAAGCAGAGGCCGCTGCGGTGTTCGCGCGCTATCCCAAATTGCGTCTCCCGCTCGAAATCGGCACGATGATCGAAGTGCCGCGCGCTGCGCTCACCGCACAGGAAATCGCGACCCAGGCGGATTTTTTTTCGTTTGGAACCAACGACCTGACGCAGGCGGGTTATGCGCTCTCGCGTGATGACGCCGGGCGCTTCTTGCCGACTTACGTTGCGGAAGGTCTCCTCCCCGAAGATCCCTTCATTTCGCTCGATCAAACGGGCGTGGGCGAGCTGGTCAAGCTGGCGGTCGCGCGTGGGCGGAGCACCCGCAAGGATTTGCACTGCGGCGTCTGTGGCGAGCATGGCGGGGATCCGAAGAGCATTCATTTCTTTGCGCAAGTCGGTTTAGACTACGTCTCGTGCTCGCCGTATCGCGTGCCGGTCGCACGGCTCGCGGCCGCGCAAGCCGCGATCGCGCAGGGTGCTGCGGCCAAGCAAGCGCGCAAGCTTCGAGGGCCGGCGCGCAAGTCCGCCAAGCAGCCGACTGCGCGCAAGAGACTGCGCAAACATCAGTAACTCCTTTTTGTGTTGAAAAGGTTGAAAGAGGGTTTTGTGACGCGACGCTGGATTCGACAAATGACATGGGTAGGGTTAGTGATTGCGATGACGCTTGGATGTGTCGGTCATCGGGGCACCCGGCCCGATCTTGCGCAGCCTTTGCAACGCGTGGATGACGAAGCCGTCGCGAGTTTCTATTTGCGTGCGGACGCTTTCTATTCGCGTCTGATCGAACGCCGCTTCAACGACAACGTGACGTATCAGGATGAAGCGTTGCGCGGGTATTTTTTGACGTCGCCCGAGTTTTCGGATTACTACGCAAGCCTCGCCTATCGCCTCGAATCGGCGCATTTCGAACGATCGCGTCCGCTCACGGCCGAGGTGAAGGAGTTCGTTTTCGACGGTCCCGGAAAGGCGCATGCCGTGTATCGCGTGACCGGCAGAAACGGTTTGCCGCTGCGTTGGTGGAAAGTCAAAATCGAGCAGACGGATCAGTGGGAGCGCGTCGGCGACGAGTGGTGGCTCGTGCCAAGCAAGTTCTAAGGAAGCCTTTGATCCATTCCGCTTTCGAAAGACGAGAAATTTTTCTCCGACGGAAAACATCAATCCTGATTCGCAGAAAACGAAATCGATCCGAGATTCCCTAAGGAAGCCTCGGTTTTTTCTGAGTGCGAGTTCGTTTTTCTCCGACGGGAAACATTCGTCTCGGTTCGCCAAAGCGCGCAAAAAGCGGCATGGGCCCGAGGCTCCCGGAGCCGCTCGAGGCCGGCCTTCCGCACCCCGGATCTCCACAATTTTGTGTTGTTGCGCAGAGCGCAGCGTGGCTCGTCGTGTCTGCCGTTGTGTGGCCTCTTGTTCACATCGCAAATCTTCTTTGTGTAACCTTCGTTCTCGCTTCGAGAACCCCAGCTTTTTTGTTCTCGCACGAAATCGCCTTTGATCGCCATTTGTTTCACGTCTCTTTTGCGCGTTTCTCCTTGGCGGCATAGCGCTTGCTGATTTGCGTCACACGCGCGCAGTAGCGCCAACGCAGACACACACCGAAGTGCAGGCTTGCACGCATGGCGCACCGAAAGGTTGCGGTGCGCGTGTGTCTGCGTGTCGAGCACGCACGCGCGCGACGCGCCAATCCAACTGCCACGAAGAGCGGCCACGAAGAGCGAAGCCTGAAATAGAAAAAAACAGGAGGGGAGAATGAAAATGCGAACGGCCAAGACGGCGATTTTCGCGCCGGAGGTTTTGCAAGTCGAGGCGCGCGATGGAGAATCAAAGACAAGACACGATCTCGTGTCTTGCAAGACGACGCGACACGATTGCGTGAAAAAGAATTTACGCAATGAAGTGTATGGCACGCCCTGGAGCGACGATCACGTGCTCGTCGCTGCGATCCTTGCGGGCGATGGAGCTGCGTTCGGCATTCTTCATGCTGCGTATGCACCGCGCATTTATGGTTTTGCGCTCAAACGCTTGCGCGATGCGACGGAGGCCGAGGACGCAACGCAAGAAGTTTTCTTGGCGACGCATCGTTCGCTTGCTTCCTATCAGGGGAATTCTTCGCTCATTATTTGGATGCTCGGCATTGCGCACAACGTCGTTCATCGGCGGTTTCGTCGCGTAAAATTTTTGCTGATCTCGCTCGAGGATTCCGAGGCCGAGCGCGTGGCGCAAGATTGTTCGTCGACGGAGCGCGTGATCGAGGCACGCAAGATGGCAAAGCGTTGCGCGGCGACGGTTGCGCGCGATCTCTCTCCGCTGCAGCGTCACATCTTTGCGATGAAGTATCTGCATCGATATTCGACGCGTGCCATCGCGGCGTCGATTGGCAAATCCGAAGATGCCGTGAAGGCGAACCTCTATCGCATTCGCAAGGTCGTGAGTGCCGGCACCGACGGAATCGACACCGCATGGTTTGCGTCGTGATTTGCGATTTCGGGCGTGCGCTGCGCAAGGCCAATGCGCAAGGGCTGTGTGGCTTGCGCGTCTTGCCGCACGATTTCCGAGGGAGGCTTGCGAAAAGAGCCGCGGCCTGTGCGGCGCGCGTTTCCGCGTCAAACAGAATCCGGTAGTTTTCCGGCCGTGCGCTTCGCAAATTGGAAAGGCAGCGCCGGGTTTCTGCCGCTTCCGAAAGGCGGGTTGCTTTTCCACCGACGGAAAGTGTCAACTTGGGTTTGCGAAGTGCTCCAAAAAAGAGAACAGATCCGAGACTCCAAAGATCGAACACGCGAAAGCGCATGAAAGTACACGAAGCACGGGAAAGCCGGAGCGAGTCGAACGCGCAGGGGAAAGAGCGAAAAGCTCGAAACGCAAAATGATGGACAAAAAACTCGCTGGCCTTACGCGCGCCAATCTCAAAACACATATTTGCAAGGTGCTCAACGTCGGAAACGCCCGAAACCCCGATGTGTATCTCGTCGAATACGCGGAGCAAAAAATCGTTGTGAAAGATTTCGCGCCGCGCGCGGCCTGGGTGCGGGCTTCGATCGGGCCGTGGCTCCTGCGCCGCGAAGTGCGCGCCTATCGCGCGCTCGCAGGCCACTTCGCAGTGCCGGCGTTACTCGGCGAAATCGACGCGCTGGCGTTTGCAGTCGAATATCGCCCCGGCCGTCACATCTCGCGCCGGCTGCGCGGCAAGGTGACACCAGAATTTGTCGGCGAACTCACGCGCGCCATCGAAGAAATGCACGCGCGCGGCGTGGTGCACTTCGATCTGCGCCACCGCAGCAACGTGCTCGCCGGCGAAGACGGCCACCCCGTGCTGATCGACTTCGCCTCGGCGCTTTGCCTCAAGCCCCAAAGCCTGGCCGCGCGCATCTTGTTACCGCTTTTGGTGTCAACCGACCGCAGCGCGCTCAAAAAGTGGAAGATTCGGCTTGCGCCACGCGACACAAAATAGTTTCTCAAAAATGCGCGCAAGACGGTTTGGCGGCAGCGAGCTTGGGCGTCGCCGGGCGCCGGGCGGTTTTGCATGCGCAAGAGCCTCGGTCTCATTCGGCTTCTGGAATGCAGGTGGGTTTTTCACCGACGGAAAGCATTCACCCGGGCTTTGGGAAAGCACACAAAAAATGGCACGGATTCGGGGTTCTTCGAGCGTGTGTTTCTGTTCTGCGCGATTTCTTGCATTGCGAATTTCGGTGGACGTCAATTTGAGGCGAAGGCAGGTTCGGGCGAGGCGAGCCACGCTTTGCGTTGCGGGCCGCGAGCGGGTTTGCGCCTGCAAGCCGTGCGGGTTGATAGAAGATCGAAAACGGGAACGCCGCCGGGAGGCATCGAGGTGCCTGGCAAGTTGATCGTGTGCGTCGCGTGTGGTCGTGGGTACGGAAGATAAGGCAACGAAGAAAGCGATAACGGCAAGTCGATCGTGTGCGTCGCGTGTGGTCGTGGGTACGGAAGATAAGGCAACGAAAAGCGATAACGGCAAGTCGATCGTGTGCGTTCGCGCGGTCGTTGACACCGGCGGAGGCGAGTGGCTATCGTGCGCTCCGCGTTTGCGCGGTTTGCGCGAAAAGTTTTGCTTGCTCCCATCGTCTAGCGGTCTAGGACGTGGCCCTCTCAAGGCCGAAACACGGGTTCGATTCCCGTTGGGAGCGCCACTTTTCTCACTGCACTCTTGCCGCCTTCTGAAAAAACCGAGGACTTTGTGGCGGAATTTGTTTTTGCGTTCATGGATTGTGAGTTTGGCGGGCTTGACCCCGATCTTCACGACATCACCGAGGTTGCACTCATCCTGACCGATTATCGCTTGGCCGAGATCGCGAGCGCGGAGTGGAAGGTGCGTGCGCGCCCCGAGCGCATTTCTGCCGAAGCGGCGGCGCTGCAAGGCTATGACGCAGAAGTGTGGCAGAAGGAAGCCGTGCCGGTGCGCCAGGCGCTCACCGAGCTTGCGGCGCTTTTGCCGAAAGACAAGAAGGTGGTGCCGGCGGGCCAGAACGTGCGCATGGATGTGATTTTTCTCGAGCGCGCCTACAAAGCCTGCGAGATGGCAAACCCGTTCGACTATCACGTGATCGATCTTGCCACTCTCTTTTATGGCTGGACGCTCGTTGCGGGTGAGGTCGCGCCCGCGCTTTCGCTGCGTCAGGCCGCAAC
>JADFDR010000099.1 GCA_018262735.1 Geobacter sp. | reverse complement strand
GCAAGGTGAGAATCTTTACGCTGATTGGTTGTCTGACGGGCGCATTCCTCGGTTATGCGGTCCCGATCTGGATGTCGTACAACTGGGAAATCATGATCTCGGGCAAGCCTTTTGCGTCGATTCCGGCGTATACGGTGATCGGCTTCGAAGCGAACATCCTTCTCGGTGGCCTTGCGACGGCTGCGGGTCTTTTCATCGTCGGTGGCTTACCGAAGTTCAAACTCGACAAAGCCTACAGTGCACGATTCTCCGGTGAAGAGTTTGGGCTCGTTGTGCAATGCGGTGAGAACGACGTGGCGGAGATTGAAGCCTTGATGCGCGGCAATGCAGCGACGGAGGTGAACCTTGTCGAAATGTAACCTTCGTTCGCTCGTGGCTTTCGGTCTCTTCGTGCTGGTGTCGGCGACGGGCTGTTTCGAGCAAGTTGATCCGAACTGGTTTCCGCAAATGAAGCGCCAACCGGCAGTGCAGGCTTTTGAGAGTCAAGGCATGATGCCGCCGGAAGGTGCGGTTCCCGTCGGGAAAGGCGAGCCTGTGCTTACGCTCGCACTTGGCGAAACTCTTCAGAATCCGAAAGCGATCCAAGGCGATCTCGCAGATCCGTCGGTGATCGCGAAAATCGGCAGCTCGATCGACAACGGACGCGTTCAATACAATCGATTCTGCTCGACATGCCATGGTGTACGTGGTGACGGCCAGGGCAATGTGGCGGGGCCGAATGGTCCGTTTGCAGGCGTGATGCCGCTTGTTGTAACCGTTCGCGGCCTCAATGATGGTCATCTCTACACCACCATGACGTTGGGTTCCTTTGGCGGAAACGGCCGGATGCCAAATTACAGCCGGATTCCGTCGGAAGATCGTTGGGATATTGTGAACTACTTGCGCTATTTGGATTCGAGGGGGGGACAGCCGTGAGTTCGGCCACCCGTGAAATTGCCAATCCGCGAGCATTGCCGATGCCGTTGGTTGGGTTTGCTGCCCTGCTGGTTGTCGTCGGAGTGATCGCATTCTTTGTCGGTCTTTCCAAGGATGCTGCGACGGCTTGGCGCGCATACCATGTGAACTTCTTGTATTTCGCGGGGCTCGCTCAAGGCGGTCTCGTGATTTCCTGCATCCTTACGACGGTGAACGCGCGCTGGCATGGTCCGGTGCGACGCATTGCCGAAGCGCTCGCAGCGTGGGTGCCGGTGACGGTGGTGTTGTTCCTGATCGACTACTTGGGTTGGGAACACATTTTTGAGTGGATCGCGCATCCGGTGGAGAGCAAAGCGGTTTGGTTGAACGTGCCGCGTGTGTTCTGGTCGAACCTCGCGGTTTTCGTCGCCTCGGCAGTGCTCACGGTTTGCTTCCTGTATCACTCGCTGCGTCCCGGTCTCAAGGGCAGCGCGGACAAGGCGTCTGCAGCGCGTGGCATGTTTGCGCGCTGGTCGGCGAACTGGCGTGGTGATGTCGAAGAGGCGGAGCGGTCCAAGGTGATCACGGCGAAACTTGCCGTGGCGTTGCTTTTCCTTTTTGCCTTCGGGTATACACTCGTTAGTTTCGATCTCGTGATGTCAATGGAGCCGCTTTGGTACTCGAATCTTTTTGGTGCGTACTTCGCGTGGGGCGCATTCTTGAGCGCGGTCTGCGTGACGACGCTGCTTAGCGTCTTGCACTGCTTCTCTCCGGGTCTTGCGGGACACATTACGGTTTCGCGACGTCACGACCTCGGCAAGATGATCTTTGCGTTCTCGATTTTCTGGATGTACCTGTTCTGGTCGCAATACATCGTGATCTGGTACAGCAATCTTCCCGAAGAGACGGGCTTCTTGGCGGATCGCTTGGGCTCGATGTTCTTGATTGACAACTTGCCGGGTCGCGCAACCTACGAGTGGAACTTCGCGCTGGATCGCATTTCGGCGGTGCCGTACGGCTGGCTTTCGATGACAGTATGGCTTTGCTGCTGGATCATTCCCTTCTGGGGCTTGCTCTTCCAAGCTCCGAAGAAGAACCCGCTCTCGCTTGGTTTGATCGCGTTGATCGTGGCAGTGGGGCTCTGGCTCGAACGCAACTTGCTCGTGTGGCCTTCGGTCGAACCGGGGACAGCGGCATGGTGTGGTGGGATTCAATTCGGAATCGCGGCAGGCTTTCTTGGCGCCTTCATTCTGGTGTTCTTAATCTACAGCCGAATTTTCCCCTCGTTGCTTGTCCCTACAAATGAATCGTAAGCATTTCACGCTAATCTAACCTGCGTGGAATTCAGCAACTACCCGGGCAGCGGCATGGTTTTCCCCTTGAAGAAGGGGCCTGGGCCGATCGTGCTCTTCGACGATGCATTTCGGCATCCCGAGGAGTCATTGCGTGGCGGCGAACGCCTGACTCGCTATGCGGACATTACTCATCTTGTGCTCACGCGACGTGGGCTGCGCGTCGCTACGACGCGTACGGTTTATAACTTCGACGCCGCGATCTTTGCGGATCCGAGTGCAGTCGAGCGTCTCGAAGTGGCTTTGCTCTTGCGAATTGGTGCACAGCCCGACGGAAGCGAACAGCTCGCCGCAATCCACGCACTGACGCAACGCGCGATGCGTCCTCGGGTTCCGCAAGTGTGTGGCGTGTTGACACTCATTTGTGTTTTCTTTTTTGTGTTAAATCATTTTGAGCCGATGACCTGGGAAGCGGGTTTTTTCGGAAAAGATTTGTTTGATGCGGGCGAGTGGTGGCGGATCGTTACCGGCAACTTGCTGCATGCAAACTTCATCCATCTTTTGTTCAACGGGCTTGGTTTGATGTCGGTCGGCGCACTTGCGGAGTGGCCGCTTGGCCGAGCACGCACACTCGCGGTGTTGTTGGTTTCAGGTGTGGCTGCGATGGGGATCGGAATTTTCGCAAACTACGAAGAAGCCGTCGGCGCATCGGGCATCGTCGCCGGGCTCGTGGGGTCGATCGTTTGGCTCGAATTTCGCTGCCCGCAAGATTTACCGGCTTGGTGGCGAATTCCGCGGCGCCTGTTGCTGACACTTCTCTTTGTAGAAGTTGCGATTTCACTTCTCGTGCCCAATATCGCTGCAGCGGCACATCTTGCTGGGTTTGCTGCCGGCGCCCTGATGACAGCTCTCTTGGTGCCGAGTTCTCTCGCTCGTTCGCGTACGCAGAAGGCGGGCATCGTGTTGCTCAATCTCGTTTTGCTTGCAGGCGTGTCCGCTTCTCTGGCAATGGCGGGTACTTACTTTCTGCAATATCGCGATCGCGTTTACGGGCTTAAGGCGGAGCGCTTGGTAAAGCTGCTCGACAAGAAAGATCCAAGCCAATTGCATTGGACGCTCGCAGGCGAACTCAACGAAATCGCATGGCTTACTGCGACGGAAGGCAAGCCCACGAAGCAAGATCTGGAAGCGGCACTGCGCCTTGCCGAAGAGGCGGTGAGCCTTACGAAGCGTACCCAACCTGAAGTGCTCGACACGCTCGCGGAAGTTTTGTTTCAGCTTGAGCGCACGGAAGAGTCGCTGGAAGTCATTCAGGAAGCGATTTTGCTCCGCCCCGGCGAGTCTTATTACACCGAACAGCGTCGCCGCTTCCTCGGCGAACGTGCTCCAAAGGATCGTCCGGAATATCGATCTCCAGCGTCACCGGATGCACCACCGACGGAGAAAGGCGATCCCGTCGTTCCGGATGAGGAAGGTGTCGACCCAGACGGAACTACGGTGTGATGGTTTCTCCATCGTTGGCGACGACGATGCGACCGTGAAATTCGGGGCCGAGCAAACGCAGAAATTGCCAGCCGTACATCGGCGGTGGCCGCAACCGCGTGAGCACCAAAGTCTTTACTCCAGCATCGGCTGCGATTCGCGCGACATCCGATGCTGCAGTGTGCAAGCTTGATTCCTTTGCCAATCGATCCAGTGTCGTCGGATCCATTCCGCTCTCTGCGAGCTGCGCACGCGGATCCCAGTAGTAGGCTTCGTGGATCAAAACGTCGGCGTCCTTGGCGAGTCGAGTCACGGTGGAGGGGTCTCCGTCAACGCCCGTGACGACGATGGCTTTCCCGGCGGCTTCAAAGCGATAGACGATTTTTGCAAAGGCTGCGTCATTCGACGCTGAAGCATGTACACGAATTTGTGTGACATTTTTTGGAGTCGAAGGCAATTCCTCCACCCAGTCTGGCGCGCTGCTGTCGAGAGTCGTGGAGTTCGAATTTTCCGCCGCTTCCGTCGCTGCGACATCGGCTTTGGGTCGAACAGAATCCGATGTGGAGGCATCGATTGACGCGGCGGCTTGCCCTGTTTGGATTTCGATCACGTCGAATGCGAGCCCTGTGTCTGGCAGATGCAGGGCTTGGCGCTTTGCATCGATCGATGTGCGATAGGCCGCAAGCAGGCGCTCGGCGAGCGCGCGCGTGCCGGGGGGGCCGACGAGGCGCAGCGGTTTTTCGCGCGGCTCGATACTGAGCCAACTTGCGAAGAGCAAATCGTCGAGGCCGAGCACGTTCTCGGGCAGCAAACTCGTCAGATAAATCGTTTCAATTTGGCGCACCGGAATTCCGGCATTGCGCAAGGCTTGTGCGCTTGCCATGCCGCAATCGACGAGTGCAAGCGTTTGCCCAAGCCCGATCACCGTCGTGGGACCAAGGCGCGTCGGGTTTTCGTAGTCGGTGCCCGTGCCGGCGAGGATCGCGCCAAACTTTTCAAATTCGAACGGCGGAAGATGTCCGATCATTTTGCCGTGATCGCGCGCCTGCATGCGGAAGATGAGGTTGATGCCTTGCAGCAGGATGAAACAAAGCAGTGCAATCAAGATGCCGACGCGCAAACGTCGACTTGCGGATTGTGCGTCGGAGTGGCCGGGAGAAGAAGAGTTCGTCGTCATGGCGCGGGAGTTTAGCCAGCGGGGCAAATTCGTAAACGCGCATCTTTGCCCACCGTGCTCGCTTGAGCCTTGCGCGCTCAATCCTTCTCCGCCTGCTTGTTCGTTGGAACATGCTCGCCCGAATCCTGCGAGCCTCGTGCGATGTGCTGCACGTGCGCCGGCGAGGCTCAATCAAAGACGATCGTGCGGTTGCAGCAGACCAAAATTCGATCTTCGAGGTGGCAACGTACGGCCTGAGCGAGCACCGCACGCTCGATGTCGCGACCCTTGCGCACCAAGTCCTGCACGCTGTCGCGGTGCGAAGTGTGCAGCACGTCTTGCACGATGATCGGCCCTTGATCGAGCTCGGGCGTGGCGTAGTGCGCCGTCGCACCGACGATTTTGACGCCGCGCTCGTGGGCTTGGTGATAGGGACGGCTGCCGAGGAAGGCGGGCAAGAACGAGTGATGGATGTTGATGATGCGCTCGGGGTATTGCGCGATGAAGCTCTTGCTCAAAACCTGCATGTAGCGCGCGAGTACGACGAGATCGATGTGATGTTCGGCTAACAGTTCAAGCTCGCGCGCCTCTTGCGAGTCCTTGTTTTGTGACGTGATTGGAAAAACATGAAAAGCGATCCCGAAATGATCGGCGACGAATCGAAGATCGGGATGATTGCTCAGGATGAGAGGGATTTCGCAGTCGAGTTCGCCGGCGCGGTGGCGAAGCAGCAAATCGTACAAGCAATGGTCATAGCGCGATACGAAGATCGCCACCCGCTTGCGATCCTGTGCGTACGAGAGTTTCATTTCCATCGCGAAGCGATCGGTCAGCTCGCGAATTCGTGATTCGAGGTCGCTGCGCCCGATGCCAACTCCTTCGAGATCGAAGCGAATACGCTGAAAAAACAAACCCGTCGTCGTATCGGAGTGCTGGTCGGCATCGAGGATGTTTGCACCAAGTTCATAGAGACGCTGCGTTAACGCTGCGACCAAACCCTTGCGATCCATGCATCGCACGAGGAGGCGAGCCGTGTTTTTGCTCGGCGTCTCGCTCGTCTTGCATTGCGTCGGATTGTTTTTCGAATCGTGCGCGCCCATCGCAGTAGACTCCCTGCTTTTCGTCCTACACTTTTTATCCCATACCACTTGCTGAAAGCTCGTACGCGAAGGATGCATCGGTAAACACTGCGAGCAAAGCAAAGAGATTTTTCATTTTTTTGCTTTCGTCTCGCGCGCACTCATGTAGTTTGGAGAAAGGGGGTGTCACTCTCTCCCAAGTCTCAGCAAAGTGGCTGGGGCGATCCGCGGCAGAGGCCACGACGACCACTGATCGAGCGGACCCGGATACGAGGACTGAGCCTCGTTGGGAATACACAACGTCGGATGGGGGTATTCATGGATCATTACTGCACTACGGCGAGTGAGGTGGCGGCGTCTTAGCTAGTTACCCATTGCAATATCCTTAGTCAGACTGGTGTAACCGGGGACGCAAGTTCTCAGCGCCACTGCCCTCGGGAGCGGGATGCCGTAGCCGCAATAGGGCCATGATCCCTCC
>JADFDR010000098.1 GCA_018262735.1 Geobacter sp. | reverse complement strand
CGGACTCGTGGTGTGGAATTCACGTCCGGTTTCCGAGCGTCCTGGGCAAGACATCGACGCGGCGCAGATTCAGTATCCGGCGCTCCCGAAAATTAAAAATGCACGCGATTTTTCGGTCGCCGTTGCACGCTTCGAGCGTGACTCCGAGGGGCGGTGGGAGAGCGCGCTCATCGATCGGCTTTGGGGGCTTACGCCCCTCGAAGGCTCGGAAAGTGCGTTCGAGGTGTTGCGGCTGCAGCGGCCTGTTTCCGTAAGCGGGGCGGAAGCGCGCGCCACATTTCCGCCAGGTCTTGTCGAAGCGCGCCAACTGCTTGCAGCGACGGGTGCCGATCTTTTGTTTTGGGGTTCGCTGGGCGGCAAACCCGAAGCTCCGCAAATTCTTTTGCACTGGATTCGTGTCCAGGAAGGACCCGAGCAGGCAGGAGAAGACTGTGGCGAGGCGGAGGGTCATACACTTTCTTTTGTCGATTCGACACAGGCTCTGAGCGTGGCAAGTTCGCTTGCCGACTTGTATGCCATCGAATATGCACGGGATCAACTTGGCCAAACGCCGCGTCTCGAACGGGTACGCGAAATTGCGACGCTGCTCGATGAGGTGCGGCGTAACGGCCTGGGTGAAGCGGGTGCGTCACATTCGCGTGACACGTTGACTTTGCTTTGGGCAGACGCCGAGCGCTTGCTCGTGGACGCAGGAGTAGGAAATCCAGAAGCAGTATACAGTGCGTTGTCGGAAATTTTGCTGCGCAGTCAAGCGCGTGCCGGTGCCTCGCAAGATGTTCAACTTTTGCATCGCGTTGGCGAGATGGCGTTTCGTGCGTCACGAATGCAACGCACGACCGATTTGCAGACGCAAGCCATCACGCTTTTGAGTCGCGCACGCGATTTACAAGATGCGAACTGCAATCCGTATCGTCGTGCCGAAGTTACCTATCTGCTTGGGCTCGTGCTTTACGATGCGGGCCTGCGCAGTCAGGATCCTGAAAAGTTGAGCGCTTCGATCGATGCACTACTCGAAGCGCAGGCGTTGCGTGCGGGGCAGTCCACCGTCGCTGCGCGAGAAGAGAATCAATTGATGCTGGGACTTGCGAAACTTGCCTACGCGGATTTCCATCCTTCGGCCGACCATTTCCGAGAGGCTCTCGAAGCCGTCGATGCGCTTGCGGCGAAGTTTGAAGCTACCGATGCGCGAGTTGTCGTGCGAGATCAGTCGCCCGACACAGCATTGCGTTGGGCGATTGCGCAGAATGCACGGAGCCGAGCCTTGGTTGGAAAGGGCGTATTGCAAGCAGATGCAGATCAAGTGTGCAACGGGCTCGGTGCGGGGCTGGCAGCGTGGGAAGTGTTTCGCGGCCTGCAATCGCCGCAAGAGGTCAGTGCAATGAAGAACATCGATCACATTTTGCAGATTCTCGACAAAGATGTCTTCGAAGCGGGGACGGCAGATGCTTGTGCGCGTCGTTACGCCGAGCCCATCAATGATTTGCGACATGCACTTCATAAGTAAGGAGCCGCTGGTTCATTTTCTTTTTCGAGTGCTTTCGCACACCAGGGCAGGTGTCTTCCGTCGGTGGAGAATGCAACTCGCATTTCGAAAGCAGAATGAATCAGAGTCTTCGCGATTCCTTGCGCAATTTCTTTGCGCGAAATTTTGAGCTGGACCGAGATGGCGAGAATTCTCATCGCAGGTTGTGGCGAAGTTGGGCTTGCGCTCTTGCGCGCACTCGATGCTTGCGGTCACGAAGTTTGGGGCTTGCGACGCAGCGATGCTGTATCGCAGCAACCCTTGCGCTTCTTGCGCGCAGATCTCGCTCGGCCCGATTCACTATGGGTCATTCCTGAAGCGCTCGACCTCGTGTTTTATCTCGCCTCGGCCGATCGCACGAGCGACGAAGCGTATGCTGCGGCGTATGTACAAAATTTGCAGAATTTATTAGCCGCGCTTGACGCACGGCGCGAAATGCCAGAACGAATTTTTTATGCATCCAGCACGAGTGTGTATGCCCAAGCCGACGACGAATGGATCGATGAAAATTCTCCGACGGAGCCGGAGCATTTCGCGGGCAAACGGCTGCTCGAAGGAGAAGCTGCGTTGCGCGCTTCGGGTTTTCCGTTCTGCATCGTGCGCTTTTCGGGAATTTACAGCGCGAAGAAGCGCGCATTGCTCGAGCGGGTGGCGCGAAGCGCGCGATCGGAGTCAGAAAATTCACCCTACACCAACCGCATTCATCTTGCAGACTGCGCGGGGCTGCTAGCCTACCTGGCAATGCAGGATGCCCCGGCGGATCTCTATCTTGCTTCCGACTCGGAGCCGACGCGCCTCACGGACGTAGAAAATTGGATTGCCATGGAGTTGAAGAAACGAAACTCTTCTGTGTTATCTCGAATCCTGGAAGCGAGAGATCGCGCGCTTGGTGGGACGGCTCGCCCTGCGCGGCAGCGCAACACGAGCAAGCGCTGTCGCAACGCGCGTCTGCTCGAAGCGGGCTATGCATTTCGCTATTCAAACTTTCGCGAAGGTTACGCGGCGATTCTCGATGAACTCGAAGTCTCGCGGGATGCATCCGGTACCGAATCGAGGGAAGAGTCATGATTGCGAAGAGAAATCGAATCGCGGTGTTGCTCTTTTTGTTTGTGAGTCTTGGCCTGGCTTGCAGCAAGCAAGAACTTTCCCCGGAAGCTCAAGTGCGATTGCGAATTCGTGAACTCGAGGAATGCGTGCGCAAGCGCGAGCTATCCAAGCTCAAGGCTGCCGTCTCCGAGAGGTATCGCGATTCACGCGAGCAAGACAAAAAGGCGATCGAAGGTTTGCTTGCATACTGGTTTCTTCAAAACCAAAAAACATACGTGCTCACGCGGATGGTGAGCATCGAGGCGCAAGAGTCGGGCGCGGTGCATACGGATTTTTTTGCGGTTTTGGCGGGCTCGCCCGTCGCCAGCTTCGAAGAACTTTCGAAGTTGCAGGGTGATTTTTTTCGCTTCGAGATCAAGTGGGTTCGCGAAGACGAGATCTGGAATGTCGTCGAGGCGGATTGGCGTTTTGCGACTCCGGACGATTTGCGAGCTTTCTGGGAGGAAGACGCCGAGGAATAGCGTTTTCTCCCTTGGGGTTTTTCTCGTGCGATTCTCGACACGCGCCTTCGCGTCGGTACAATCGTGAGCCTCAAGCGCATTAAGCATTTTCGCCCGTGGCGGCCGTGACACTGAACTCGACACACGCAAGATCGCGCCGTAGTGCGCAAATCAAAACTCCAATCGATTCGAAAACGCGAAGAGCGCAAAGAGCGGATAGCCATGAATCACGATGAAGAAAAAGACGTGTATGAGGTGAATGGGCGGAAAGTTCGGCTGCCGCTTTTCATTCGCCAAGGGCGTGGCTTTGCGGCGAGCTATACCGTGCCTTCGCGCAGGGTGCGGGAGATCGTTGCACCGACGGGCTTGCAGGTCGTCGATGTTTATCCTGGCCACACGATGTGCACGCTCGCTGCGGTGAGCTTCGAGGAATCGGATCTTGGCGCATACATCGAATTCGTGGTGGCATTTGCCGTTCGAGAGGAAGGGCCCTGGACACTGCCTCTCGTCGGAATGGCGCTCGATTATTATCGTGGTCGCATCGGCATGTACTTGCATCACATGTCTGTGTCGGATGCGTTCGTGACCGATGTGGGAAAGAGTGTTTGGGGATTTCCGGTTTCCCATATGGATGTCCGCATTGCACATTCCGACGGAAAACATATTTGTCGAGTGCACGACGGAGACTCCCAGGTTTTGACATTCTCGGTGCGCAACAATCCGCGTTGGGCAGTGGGAGCGCGCGAGATGAATACCTATGCGTTTCGCAACGGAGAGCGTTATCGCGCGCCGTGGGTCGTCGACGCGCAGAAAGTGGGTGCGCGCAACGGCGGCGCAGAACTCGAACTCGGGCAGCATCCCTTTGCCGACGAACTTCGTGAGCTCGGTCTTCCGAAACGCGCCTTGATGAGCGCAACCGTCGGAGCTTTTTCGGCGCAACTTGCTGCGCCGCTGCGCACTCCGCTTCCGGAAACAGCCGAGGGTGAAAGCGAAGAATGATTTTGGATCCGTTGTGCATGCAGTGGATTTCGAAAAAGGAGTTTGGTTGGCAATGGAAAAAATGGAATTTGGAAGGAGGAAAAGAAAATGAACATTCAAGGATTTGGTGCTCTGATTACCGGCGGTGGCTCGGGGCTTGGTGAAGCGACTGCACGCATGCTTGCGGCACGAGGCGCGAAAGTTGCGATTCTCGATATGAATCTCGACAAAGCGGAAGCCGTGGCGAAGTCGATCGGTGGAGACGCATTTGCAGTGAAGGCGAATGTCGCGAGCGGCCCCGAGGTCGAGGCGGCCGTCGATCAAGCGGTTGCAAAATTTGGTGGCCTACACATTGCTGTGAATTGTGCCGGTGTGGGTTCTGCGGGACGCACCGTGAATCGCGATGGCTCGCCGTTCAACTTGGACGCCTTTGGTCTTACGATTCAAATCAATCTGGTCGGCACCTTCAACGTGTGTCGTATTGCGGCTTCGCGGATGGTGAAGAACACGCCGAATGCCGACGGAGAACGCGGCGTGATGGTGAATACCGCATCGGTCGGTGCCTTTGATGGCCAGATCGGTCAAGTGGCGTATGCTGCCTCGAAGGGCGGCGTCGTCAGCATGACGCTTCCGATGGCGCGAGATCTTGCCGTCAACGGAATCCGCGTGTGCACGATTGCTCCGGGCTTGTTCGGCACGCCACTGATGTTGCTTGCTCCCAAAGAGATGCAGGACAAGTTGATTTCGAACATTCCGTTCCCGCATCGCTTCGGAAAGTCGGATGAGTTCGCTGCACTGACTTGCCACATCGTCGAGAACGCGATGCTCAACGGCGAAACGATTCGCCTCGACGGCGCGTTGCGCATGCCGCCGAAGTAATGCTCGTTCTTTGGTTCAAAGCCCTGCACCTGATCGCAATGGTCGCGTGGTTCGCGGGCATGTTTTACATGTTCCGGCTCTTCGTTTACCACGTCGAGAATCGCGATCGTCCGGAAGTAACGGCCTTGCTCAAAATCATGGCGGAGCGTCTGTATCGCTACATTACGACGCCCGCCATGATTGCCACTTTCGTGTTCGGAATTGCGATGCTCGTGGTGAATCCGGGTTATCTAAAGCTCGGTTGGATGCATCTCAAATGGGTGTTGGTGTTCGGGCTCGCGGGCTATCACGGCTTCGTCGGTGTGACACGC
Organism: Geobacter sp.; assembly: GCA_018262735.1. Lineage (GTDB taxonomy): Bacteria > Myxococcota_A > UBA9160 > UBA9160 > JADFDR01 > JADFDR01. Next base: position 1,182 of record JADFDR010000098.1, on the reverse strand, counting down.
CGGCGCTTTGCGGCTGATGACATTCGTTTGACTTCCAAGCAATGTCGAATCTTGAACGAAGTGCCCACTTTGTTTCTGATCGCAATCGTTCTTTTGGCCGTGTTGAGACCGAATTTTTTCTGACACTTTTTTGCGACGATCCCCGTTGTGAAATGCAGCGATGGGTGAACCGGGCGTGATCTCAACAAATATGCAAAATGCAAAACCGTTACATCTGGTGCTTGTTCATCCGGAAATTCACGGCAACACGGGCAACGTCGGACGCACTTGCCTTGCGGCCGGAGCACAATTGCATCTCGTCCATCCGCTCGGTTTTTCGCTCAGCGATCGCTATCTCAAACGCGCAGGACTCGATTACTGGCAACACGTGAAACCCGTCGAGTGGGCGAGCTGGGAAAATTTCGAAACGTCTTTACCCAATCTGGGGGAAGCGTTTTTCTTTTCTGCCGAGGGAAAGCGCGACTTTTGGGACCTCACTTATCCCAAGCCCTGCGTCCTGCTTTTTGGGCGAGAAGGCGGTGGCTTTTCGGAATCCTTGCGCGAACGCTATCGCGAGCGCTTGGTTCGTCTTCCGATGCATGACACCAAAGTGAGATCGATCAATCTTGCGACGAGCGTTGGCATCGCAGTGTACGAAGTATTGCGCCAGTGGCGCAGCATGCACTCGGTTTACGATCCGCCCCAAAACACACCAAAAGATTGATTGTTTTCCGTCGGAGCTGAAGCATTGACTTCGGGAATCTCGGATCCATTCCATTTGGCGAGTATTTTTGCAAACCAGGTCTGATGTTTCCCGTCGGTGGAGAATGCAACTCGCATTTCGAAAGAGGGATTCATCAAAGGCTTTTAGGGTTTTGCGTTCGATTTGGCGACCGCATTGGTAAGCGGCCCGTTCTGCAAGGAATACACATAGTCGCCCAGGATGTTGAGTGCTTCGGTGAGTTGCGGCGATGCCTTTGCCTCTTCGCCATCGACGTTTGCCGATGAGGCATTCTTCTTGTCCTTCTTGTCGGTCTTCAGGAGTTCCTCCATTTTGACAATTCCGGCATTGGCTTTGGCTTTTTCGATTCGTTCACGCAGATCGGAAAAATCCTTGCTCTGCGCGACGCGTTCTTGAGATCGCCCTGCAAGTTGGCTGACAATACTTGGTGTAACAGGCGTCCATTGTTGACGTCGGAATGC
>JADFDR010000097.1 GCA_018262735.1 Geobacter sp. | reverse complement strand
CTGAAATGCGTACTCCCGTGAGTGGCAATCCCACGGATTCGAGGGTGGCTTCGTTGTCGCGCGTGAGATCGATGGCGAGCGCGCCGGTTTCGGTACTGCCGTAGAGTTGACGTACGCAAATGCCAAAGCGTTCTCGCGCTTTGTGCCAGACTTCGCGTCGCAACGCCGAGCCGGCGGTAAAGCAAAGCCGTAGCTCGGAGAGATCGACCGGCTCGGGCATGCGCGTATCCGCAAGCACCGAGATCATGAACGGCACTGCGGGAAAAAGAGTGACTTGATTTTGTGTCAGCAAGCGCAGTGTGGCACGCCGATCGAAACGCTCTTGCAAGATCAACGTGGCACCGGCGTAGAGCGCTGCGAGCAGCGCGTTGCCTAGCCCGTGCGCGTGCGAGAGGGGAACCACGGCGAGGATGCGATCTGCCGCCGATGTCTGCGCAGCGTCGGCAAAGGCGGCGGCTTCGTGCAGAAGTTGTGCGTGGGTGCGAACGATGCGTTTTTGCTTGCCGGTCGTTCCTGAAGTGAGTTGTTCCAGCACGTCGCAGTTCGCAGCGGGAATCGGCAGCGAATGACTCGGTTTCGTGTCGATCGGAAGGCTTAGTAAACTCGGCAGTCCGGCACGCGATTCTCCGCGAAGATAGACTTGCTGCACAATGCCGTGTTCGCGCCATTTGGCGCCGATCTCCGCAAAGCGCTCGTCGGTGATGAGAATCTTCGTGTCGGAATTTTGCAGAAGCGTACGAATTTCTTCGGCCTTGAGTTCGATGCTGAGCGGCAAGGCGATTGCGCCCAGTCGGGCAAGCGCCAAAAATGCCGTGACGAACTCCGGGCAATTGGGCAGCAAGAGGGCAGTGCGTGTTCCGGCGGTGATCCCGCGTGCAGCGAGCCCGGAAGCCAATTGCTCGGTTTGCTCGTGAAGTTCGTGCCAAGTGCAACGGCTCTCCGCAGTGGCGGCGTCGGCGACGACCGCGATGGATTGCGGTCGTTCCGTAGCGTGACGCGCGAGCAAGTTCGCGAGCATGGGTTCGCCTTAGGCCGATTTCTGGGTTTCGAGTTCGCTCTGAATGAATTGGGCGAGCGTGCGCAGACTCTCGAACTGCTGCACGGTGAGAGCGCTGTCGTCGATGATGAGACTGAATTCTTCTTCGACACCGACGACGAATTCGAGCAGCGCGACCGAATCCAGGGCAAGGCCCGATCCGACCAGCGGCATGTCGGATCGAATTTGTGCGACGGGAATTTCTGCATTCGTGCGTTCGATCAAAACTTTTTTCAATCGTTCTTCAATGGCTTCAAGCGGGGTACTCATGGTTTCTCCTTTGTGGTGTTGGTTTGGCAACGCTGCAATGCAAGAGCGCGTCCTACTCTTTCTTTTGTCGATCGTGTTGGTAGTAAAAAAAATCGTACGCATCGGATTGGGGCGCAGTGAGCGTACTGTAAAGCTCGGGACGTCGGTCGCGGCTTTGTCCGCAGCGCGTTGCGCTCGTCGGATCGGATTCGTTTTCCGACGGAGGAGCCAGAAGTTCCGCGTCGACCAAGCGACCTCGCAACCATTGCAAGCGCTCGAGATCGAGGTCGGCAATCAAGACACCGGGACGTGTTGCGCGGGCGAGAATGGCTTCGGGGCCCGCGATGAGTCCGATGCCGCCGCCCGGTCCGTTCTGCAGGAATTTTTGCGCAACGACGACGTAGGTGAGATTCTCGGCGGCGCGCGCGCGCGCGATGTGTTGCCAGGTTTGCCACATTCCACTGAGCCGTGTATGCGTGGCGCGTCCGTTCACCGGAGCGAGCAGGATGTCGGCGCCGCGTAACATTTGAATTCGTGAAATCTCGGGAACCCAAAGTTCGCCGCAAATCTGCAGTCCGATGCGACCCAGCGCAGTGGCGACGACAGGGATTTCGTTGCCGGGGACGACGCGGCGGCGTCCCGCAAAGAAGAAGGCGTTCAAGTCGGGGTTGTCCGGTTGCACGCGCCGGTAGTTACACAAAATAGTTCCATCGGGTGCGTAGAGTTTTTGGGAAACATAGAAAGCGTTTGCGACGTCCGGGCAAGGTTCGAGGCCGCCTGCCGCGATATACACTTCGAGGCGTTGGGCGAGCTTGGAGAAGGTTTCCTCGATCGGCACATCGAGTTTGTCATTCCAATCCATCGGGCCTGTCGCTGGGCCGGGATACGCTTCGGGAAAGGAGATCAAGTCTGCGCCCTTGAGGCTTGCTTCTTCGGCATACTCGATTGCCATCGCAATGTTCTGATATTCCTCGTCGCCGGTATAGGCGAGTGCTTGCACCGCAGCGATGCGAACGGTTTTGCTGGCTTTCGTCATGGGTTCGTCCTTGAGGCTCGATATTGCGCTGCAGGTTGGCATTCTTTTTGGCGAATTTCTATGCACGGATCCACAAGTCGGTTTCGCGATGCCTTGCTTCTGATTAAGCTCAGGGGCCTTCGAGGGGAGCAACGTGTAAGACTGTTCGCGAAGAATGAATGAAGTGCAGTGACTTGAACGAATTGACTTGTGCAGCGGCATGCGAAGGTAATTGACGTCATGGGTGAGTGGCAAGAAATCTGGAACAACGAAGGGGCGCGGCGTCTTTGGGGCGTGCCGGATCGGCAAGTGGTTGCTTTGGCCGATGCATGGTGCACCGACGGAAAGATTCGGCGTGTTCTCGATCTTGGCTGTGGCGTTGGAAGGCACGCGATTTGTCTCGCGCGCAAAGGCTTCGAGGTTTATGGCTCCGATCATTCCGAGGCGGGCATCGAGGCCTGCCAGCAATGGCTCAAGGCGGAAGGGCTCGATGCGCAAGTTTGGTGCAGTGAGCCGGAAGAGATTCCGTATCCCGACGGTTTTTTCGACGCGGTGATTGCGTTCAACAGCATTTATCACGGAACCGAGGAGCGCGTTGAGGCAGCGATGCGGCTGATTCATGCGAAGCTTCGCCCGGGTGGTCGCGCGTTTGTGACGCTTTTGTCGCGCAAAAGCCGGATGTATGGCCGCGGCAAAGCCATTGGGCCAAACACCTTCGTGAGTGAAGGGATGTTTCATCAGCTTTTTGCCAACGGTGGTGAGCGTGGCGTGCCGCATCACTTTTCTTCGCAAGAAGAAGTCGAGCGGTTTTTTACGGGTTTTCGGATCGAGTCTTTGTTGCACGAGGAGTTGCATCTTCCGTCGGCGCGCAAAGGCGGAGATGAGTTGACGTGGTTCAAAATTCCCGGCGCGTACTTTTGGCGCGTCGTAGCCGTGCGAGAATAAAAAATGCGAAACGAATTGCTTTTGAAAGCGCGCCTTTTGGTGGATGGCGTCCGCGTGGACGAATCGGGACTTGCCGGTGTTGGTCAGCAATACAAAGAGCAAGTGCATCATCTTTTTGAATACGACTTCGACGTGCATGCGGCGCGCGTGCAGCCGGCGGAGATTCGGATGCCGGGCGGTTCGGTGGTGCAAATTCGGCTCAATCATCGCTCGCCGTTTTTGATCACGCGACGCGATGGTGTGTTGGCCGTGGAAGAACCGGGCCGCGATCCGATACCGGTCGAGTGGCTTGCACGCCCTAAGTTTTATGATCTGCGTACGGTCAGCGGAACGCCGATGACGAGCATTGCGGAGTTGGTGGGTGAAGATTGCCTTTCGGTGTCCCACACCAATTCGTGTCTCACGTTCAGCAACGGCAAACAGTGCGCCTTTTGCAACTTGAACTACACGCCCAAACAATATGACGAAGTTTTGGTGCGCAAGCGTGCGACGGAAGTCGGCGAAGTGGCGGGTGCAGCGTTTCGCGAAGGCGTGGCGCGGCATTTCACGATCACCGGCGGAATCATTCCAGGCAATCGGGAAGTTCCCATTCTCGAGACTTATCTCGAAGCGTTCACAACAGCGACGGGACTCGCGAAGATTCCCGGTTACGTGATCATGACACCGCCGGAAGATCTAAACGATCTCAAGCGCTTGCATGACCTTGGCATTCAGGGCGTCGGCTTCAATTTGGAATTTTGGAATCCGGCGTACTTCCGCGCGTTCTGTCCGGGCAAGGAAGAACGCATCGGATATGAGCGCTACCGCGAAGCGCAGCGCGTTGCCGTCGAAATTTTTGGAACCGGTGGTCGGGTCTTTTCCGGATTCGTCGCGGGCATGGAGCCGATGGAGAGTTTGCTCGAAGGCGTGCAAACACTTGCCGAGGAGGGCGTGGCAAGTATTCCACTCGTGTGGAGTCCGTCGTCGGGTACACGTTTGCATGATCACCGCTCGCCGTACGGAGAATGGCATTTGGAGCTTGCCGAGCGTGCGGCGGCGATTATGGTGCGGCACCTCAAGCGCGATCCGCGTGCGCCGCGTGAAGAACCGCCGCGTTGCACGGGCTGCCAGACGCAGTGCTTGATTCAGGATGTGCTGCAAAGTCGTGTGCGTCTTTTGAAGAAGGTGGCGGCTGCTTCTGCACCTTCTACTTGCTGATCGGAAGTCTTCCATACATAAATTGGTGTTGGAGTAAAGCGAGGCACTTGTGGACGAGTCGTGGAAAAACAACTCGGAGATTCGCATTGCATGGAATTGTGCGTGGTCGGCGCTCGAGCTCGAAGTGCTGCGGTGCTTGTCCCTAGCGTGGGTGATCCGTTGGGTGCGCTTTGGCGCGTCGCTGCGCTATAGGCGTGCAATTCAGTTTCGGCAAAAGCAATTGCGGGTGCTGTTTCCTGGGGCGGCGCCTGACAAAATCCGAGATTGGGCACGGGAGGGGATCATCCATCATCGTCTTCGCGGGCGCCTCAATTTTTTATTTTGGCGCCATGACGCGTACGATTTTCGGGAACAGATTGCAATCGAAGGCTGGCAACATATAGATGAGTCGATCCAGCAAGGTCGAGGGGCAGTGTTGCTCGCTACGCATATTGGGCTGCCGCGTATTCTGCGCTGGTATTTTCGGGCGACAGATATTTGTGTTTATTATCTCGTGCGCATGGAATTTCCGCGCAACACAGGTGTTTTTCAATGGTTCGACGACCGGTTGCGGCGACGGCATGGCGTGGATACCGAGGGTGTCATTGGGAGCGGTGAGTTGAGTTTGCAGTGGATGAAAAAAGCTCACGATGCGCTCAGGCGAAACGGACTTGTGTATATCACCGGCGATGGTGGGAGGCGAGGACGCAGGGTCAGCGTGCCGATTTGCGGCCAGGAGATATCCATTGCGACGGGCGGATTCTCGCTTGGTCTCTTGGCAGGCGCTCCGATCCTGCCGTGCTTTTCGCATTTGGATTCGCGCACGCAACGCTTCCACATTCAGATTCAGGCGCCACTCCCCACGCCGCCGCCGAGCATGACACAAGTCCAACGCTTGAATTTCTTGGCCACCACATATGCGGCGCGAATCGAAGACTATATCGCGCGCAATCCGAAGTATGTGTGGGATACGTTTCTGCCGCGTGAGGAATAGGATGCGGTTACGGACGGTGCTCAAACACATCGCCTTTGCTCTTGAGCTCGAGCTCTTGCGATTGCTTCCTCTGCTTGGGTTGATCCGTTGGTTGCGTTTTGCGGGAGGTTTTGTGTCGCTGCGGAAGAGGCGCGGTCTACAAAAAAGATTGGCGGTTTTTTGAGCCGATCTTCCGACTGACGCTGCAAAGTGTATATCTCGTGAGATGATTCGCAATTCGTTCATTCGCTCTCGGCTCGATTTTTTATTATGGCGCCATGAAGCTGCGCGTTTCGCGGCGAACGTCGATTTTGAAGGTTGGGACAAGGTCGAGGCGGCCTTGGTAAAAGGGCGCGGCGCCGTCTTGCTCGCTACCCATGTAGGAATGCCGACACTTCTAAGATGGCATCTCCGATCAAAAAACTGTTCAGTGTGTTACCTCGTGCGCTTCGGTTTTCCGCGCAAAACAGGTATTGAGCAGTGGTTTGCGGATTGCTTGCGGGCGCGCCACGGCGTCGATACCGAGGGTGTGATCGGAGATGAGCCGCTGCACGCCAAGTCGTTGAAAAAAGCATTCGATTGTTTGCGCAACAACGGGTTGGTGTATATCGCTGCAGATGGTGGGCTGGGTGGGCGGCGACTGCATTTGGGCGTTGGAGCCAAAGCAACCTGCGGCGCGGGTGGCTTTTCCTTGGCCGAGTTGTCCGGCGCAGCGCTTTTGCCATGTTTTGCGCATTTGGATTCTCGCACACGGCGGTTCAAGATTCAGATCCAGGAGCCTTTGCCTCGTGGATCCGGGGCCGATTCGCGTGCGGCGATGCTGCAGGCATTGGCCGACGCGTATGCGAAGCGGGTGGGAGATCACTTCATGCGTCATCCCGAACAGGTTCGAAGGAAATTTTTGCCGAAGGCTTGAGTGTTGTGTCGGCATGTCGATCGGGCCGCGTGGGAGACGTGACGCGCAAACTCGAAAAGACGCGAAGCCGCCGAGCGCGCGACGCTCTCGGCGCGCAGAAGCATACGCTCTACTGTGTCGAGCAGAGTGCGGCGTCGAGGGCTTCCCGAATTGTT
>JADFDR010000096.1 GCA_018262735.1 Geobacter sp. | reverse complement strand
AGCCGAGCGAAGAACTCACCAAGGAAATTCTCGAATGGTGCAAGACGCGAATGGCGAAGATGAAACTTCCCAAGACGATCGACTACACCGAACAGTTACCCCGCGACGAGAACGGCAAACTCTACAAGCGAAAACTCCGCGACCCCTACTGGGCCGGCCGCTCGCAGATCTAGTCCCGCTCGCAGTCAAACCAGCGCGGCGCAACGACACCAAGTTCGTTGCGCCGCGTTTCGTTTTTGACGCTTTTGTGTGGGAGGCTTCCAGGTAGCTTGTTGTTCCCACTTCAGATTCCCTACCGCGATCCGAACATGAGATTAGGCTGCACACGGGTACGGGGGATCCAGTGGCGAAAAAAAAGCGACAGATTAAAAAAGAACAAAACAAAGAAAAGTTGGTGGGCGAGTTGACACGTGCCATTCAGCCCTTGAAGAAGCGATTCGAAGAACACAAAGAGAATCTCGAAGCAAAGGGCGAAGATCCGTACTCCGACCCTTTTTGTTTGCGCATTCGTCGCGCTCTGAGCTGGGCGGATAGCGCTGCGCAGACCAACCAGGACGACATCACCTTCATCTGCCTGTGGATCGCCTTCAATGCGGCTTACGCAAATTATACGGGTGCGGAAAACGTCGGAGAATCGAAGGAGAAAGAGCGTGTTCAGAAATTCTTTGAAGACGTGGAAAGGGCCAATACGCGGAAATATCGCAATAACACATCTCCGCTACACAACATCGTGTGGAATGAGCTTTTTGGCAAACAAGGCGAGAAGGACGAAATTCCGATCGTTGAAAAGGTGCTGTTAAACAAATACTTGTTTCAGTCGTTCTGGACCGACCAACATCAAGTGAAGTATGAAAATCAAAAGGTAGAGATTCGCGAACCGAACGGTGCATCCATTCGCAAAGCGATCAGCAATCAGGATACTGTCGCAATTCTCTCGGAGATTTTTGCGCGTCTCTACACGCTCCGAAATCAATTGATGCACGGCAATGCGACCTGGAAAAGTTCGGTCAATCGAGAGCAGGTCAAAATTGGACGCGCCGTCTTGGAGAAGTTGCTTCCGGTGTTGTTCGAAGTGATGATCGACAACCCGGGGCACTTCGCAGGCAAGCCGTTTTGTCCGGTTGTTTATCCAGTCGATTCGAGATCCTAGCTTTTGCAATACGAAGTTGCGCTGAGGTCTTCTTCGGCGGCGCTTCTCACCCGCTTGAAGGTGCGCGTTCTTAGCACGCTTGCCGATCGACTACACCGAACAGTTACTCCGCGACGGGCGCTGAAAACTCTACAGGCGCAAACTCTGCGCCACCTGCTGGGCCGGCCGCTTGCAGATCCAAAGCAACGCGAAGCCACACCAGCGAGGCGTAACGACACCAATTCGTTGCGCCGCGCTTTTTGCGCGTGCGCTGTGCGTTTCAAGCGATACGCAGCGGTTTAATACGACGGAGCTTTGCTTTGGCGGCGCGCTGTGCTTCCCAGAGATCGACTTCGCGCTGCGCGTTGAGCCAAAACTCTGCGGAGTTTCCGAATAAGCGCGCAAGGCGCAGCGCCATTTCCGGACTGACGGCGCGGCGCTCTCGAAGCAGCTCATGCACCGATTGACGCGAAACTCCCAGAGCCCGCGCAAACGCTACGACCGTAAGCTCGTAATCCGGCAGGAAATCTTCGCAAAGAATTGCGCCGGGGTGAGTCGGGCGGATCTGTCTCTTTTCGGTGTTGCCGAAGCTCATTCTTTTTCACCTTAGCCGTAAGTTCAACATCAACGCATCACCGTCGGCAAATCGAAAAAAAATTTGTCACTGGTCATTCACCGAGATTGAGTGCTGTCCCTTTCGGTCGTGCTTGAGTTCGTGCAGCCGGTTGTTTGGAGGCGCTTTTAAATCGCTTAAGCACGTTGCCAGGTGCAGATACTCCAGCTTGCGAACCGCTCGGTTTGCAATGTCCGGCGGAAATCGACGCGACTTGCCCGTCAAGTACAGCTCCTGCGTAAACCGATCTGCAAATGTTTTAATCACGCCGACAGCGTAAAGCATGGCGTGACAGTCGGCAACCAAGACGTGACAGACAAAAAGCCTCGTAACAAAAAATTCCGGATCAGCGCTTTCGCGGTGATCCGGAATTGTGTTGCTTGTTTTTGAAACGTGCGGCTTACGGCTTTTTGCTGCCGACGACCCACATGGCGAAGAATTGCGAGCCGCCGCCGTAGGCGTGGCCGAGGGCGAGCTTGGCGCCTTCGACTTGGTGTTCTCCGGCGGTGCCGCGCACTTGCATGGCGGCTTCGGCGAAGCGGATCGTGCCCGAGGCGCCGATCGGATTCGACGAGAGCACGCCGCCCGAGCAGTTCCACGGAATGTCGCCGCCTTCGTCGAGACTCGTCGCCCCCTTGTCGGTCAGTTTCCAGCCTTCGCCGCGTTCGGCGAAGCCGAGATTTTCAAGCCACATCGGTTCGAACCACGAGAACGGCACGTAGATCTCGGCGCAGTCGAAGTCCTTACGCGGATTGGTGACACCGGCTTGGCGATACACATCCTTCGCGCACTCGCGGCCGCCAAGCGGATTGACTTGATCGCGGCCGGCCATGATCGTCGGCTCCGAGCGCCAGGCCGTGCCGTGAATCCAGGCCGGCGGACTCGCGCTGCGATCGGCGTATTTTTCGCTCACGATTACCATCGCGCACGCACCGTCGGAAGACGGGCAAGTTTCACCAAAGCGAATCGGATCCCAGAGCATCGGGCTGTTCTTGATCGCTTCCAGGGTGAGATCGGGCTGATGCAAATGTGCGTACGGATTTTTCAGCGCGTGCTTGCGATCCTTGTACGCGACCTTGATGCCGATGTGATCCGGCGCATTCGATTGTCGAATGTAGGCGCGCACGTGCGGTGCAAAAAATCCGCCCGCACCGGCGGTGAGCGGCGGTTGGAACGGAATGCGCGGCGAGAGCGCCCAAGTCGCTTGGCTTTCGGATTGCTTCTGCCAACCGATCACGAGCACGCGGTCATGCACACCGCTTGCCACCATCTTCGTGCCGACGATCGCGGTCGATCCACCGACGGAACCCGCAGTGTGTACGCGAAACAGTGGCTTGCCTTGCGCACCGAGCGCATCGGCCAAGTAAAGCTCCGGCATCATCACGCCTTCGATCGTGTCTGGCGCTTTGCCGATTACGATGCAGTCGATGTCTTGCCAAGTCATCTTCGCGTCGGCGAGCGCTTTGTTCGCGGCGTCGCGGATCAAACCGCGATGTGACACCGCCAAGTTTCGGTCCATGTATTTGGTTTGACCAATTCCGATTACTGCACAACGGCGTCCCATCTTATTTGCCCTCCAAAACCGCAACCATGTTTTGTTGCAAGCAAGGCCCTTGCGTGGCGTGCGCGACGCCGCGGTTGGCTTCACCGCGAATGATGCGATCGGCCACTTCACCAAAGCGCACGAGGCCGGTGCCCATCATTGGATTGCCCTGATGGACGCCGCCCGACGGATTGATCACGCAATCCGAAGCGAGCCCAAGCTCTTTGCGCAGGATGATGTCCTGCGGTGTGAACAGCGCATGCAACTCGGCGATGTCCACCTTGCCCGCACCCACGCCCGCTTTCTCGGCGGCGATTTGTGCCGACGGTGCGCGCGTGAGATCGCGCCGCCCAATGGCTTGCACGTCGATGCGATGATCGATGCCGCGAATCCAGGCCGGGCGCTTGCAAAGTTTCTTCGCGGTGTCGCCCGCAGCCAAAATCACCACGCACGCACCGTCGGTGATCGGCGGACAGTCATGCTTGCGCAGCGGCGAAGCGAGTGTCGGCGAGCGCAGCAATTCGTCGACCGTGAAGTCGCCCTTGCACTGCGCCTTGGGATTGCTCTTCGCATGCTTGAGATTGCGCGCGGCGACCGCGGCGAAATCGCGCTCGGTCGCAAGACCGGCATCGATCAGCGCGCGTCCTTGCAGCGCCGCCATCGAGATGGTGTCACACCAAAGTGGCGTCTCGACATACGGATCGTTCAAGATGTTCATCACGTCGCGCGGCGAACCCATCGATTGCTTGCCAAAGCCATACACCAAAGAGGTGTTGATGCTTTCGTCGGCTTGCATCGCGATCCAGCATTCATAGAGCGCCCACGCGGCATCGGCTTCGACGTGACTCTCTTGGATCGGCGGCCAGGCGCCGATTGCGTTGAGTGCAATCACGAAGCTAAACGGTTGGCCCGCGAGATAGTCCGACGAACCGCTGCATGTGAAATCGATTTCTTCTTTCTTGAGGCCAGCCTTTTGCAGCGCTTCGCGAGCTACGGGCGCGAGAATTTCCGCCTCGTTGTAGATCTGCTCGTTGCGTTTGTTTGCCGACTGCGCAAAGGCAATGATCGCGATGTCCCGCATTAGAGATACTCCTTGAACGTTTCGAGTGCTGCGTCCGGCTCGCCGGTGGGTTTGAAGTAGCGAATGCTTTCGAGCGACGGAGAAAGCTCCTCTTTCCACACTGCCTTCACGCGCATGCCCATGCGCACGTCGTTCACGTTGCATTCTTGGACCAAGTGCATCAGCGGTAGATCGGTGCCGTCGAGCAGCACATACGCGCTCACGTACGGCACTTCCAAAACCTGATCGTAGAATTTGATGTTCACGATGCAGAAGGTGAGCACGATGCCGGAGTCGGGCACTTCGAACGGCTCGCCCATCGGCACGGCGCACTGCACGCAAACCAAAAAGTTCGGGACATACACACGATTGCACTGCGGGCAGCGGTTGCCGAGGATCTTGCCCTGGGCGACGGCGCGCATGAAATCCGAAGTGGCTTTTCCGGCGGTGTAATCGTATTTCACCGCGACCGGCGTGTTGATGTAGGTGACGGGTTTTTTCTCGGTGGATTGCGCTTCACTCATTTCGCGGCCTCCGGTGCAAAGTGGGCGATGTCGGTGATGTGGCCTTGGCGCTCGTCCTTCCACACCGCTTTCACGCGCATCCCCGTCGTCATTTTCGCTTCGCTCTCGACGACGACTGCGTGTAACAAACTTGTGTCGGCTCCATCAAGCTGGATCAGCGCCCAAGCGTGCGGTTTTTTGTAGGCGCTGTACGGGCGCGGATCGGAAAGCCACGTCCACGATTTCACGACGCCCGCGTTGGCGACGGGCACGATCGCGTCCGCGCTCAAATCTTCGAGTGTTTCCGGGTCAACTTCCGCCGGTGGCACGATCACTTGCCCGCGCTTGGTGCGAATGCCGACGATGCGTTGGTTGTCGCGAAGCTCCGTGAAGAACCGCCCCAAAATCGGGCCGACGCTTCGTTTGTATGGGAACTCCAGCACGTGCTCTGCGCGCAAGACTTCTTCGGCTGCCATTCTTTAAACCCCTTTTTTCAAAGTCGTTTCATTCCCTTTGGAATTCCTTCGGCGGAAGGACAGGAACGTACCGATTCACCATGGACCGTTTGTACAGTGACCGGGATGGATAGTGATTCTTGCAAAATGAGGCAAGAGATTGGGGCAGCTGCGCAGCGTAGAAAATCCAAGAAGTCGAGAGCTCTGCGCGGGCGCCTTGCCGGGATGGATCGTCCGGCTCGCACTCAGCAACTTATTCCCAAAGCGCCGAGACGGGGACAGCCCAAATTTGGTCGGAAAGCGGCAGGCATTGCTCGCCGAGGTAGAGCACGACGCCGCGCGCGAATTTTTCGCCGGTGGCGTCGGCGAGTGCGCGCAGGCTATTGGCGTCGCTCGCGCTGAGGTTGGCGGTCGCTTTGATTTCGATGCCCACGATGCGTTGGCCAGGCGCTTCGAGGACGAGATCGACTTCTTGTCCGGTCACAGTGCGGCAGTGCCATGGCGTCGCGGTTTGTTTGCTCCAACACAAAAGTTTGATCACTTCCTGGACGACAAACGTTTCGAATAAGGGGCCTAAGCTCGGTGATCGCATCAGCGCCGCCGCGTCCGTTTCGCCGCGCAAATGCGCGGTAAGTCCCGAGTCGAGTAAGTGGATTTTGGGCGCTTTGACAAAACGCTTGCCAAGGTTGGTCGACCAAGCCGCAAGCGGTTGAAAGATAAACGTCGCTTCGAGCAGCGCGAGGTAGCGGCGTAACGTCGAGAGCGCGATGCCGGCGGCGCGCGAGATTTCCGACACATTCATTAATGCGCTTGGTCGCGCTGCGAGCAAGCCAAGTAAGCGCGGCATCTCGGCGAAGCCTTCGATTTGGGCGAGATCGCGGATGTCGCGTTTGAGCAAACTCTCGAGGTAACTGTGAAACCACGCATCGCGTCGTTTTCCGGCGGTGCGTGCGACGGCTTCGGGGAAGCCGCCCGCGATAATGCGTTGGCAAAGATCTTGGCGGTCGAGCGAAAACGTGCGAAGCGGCAAGGGTGCTTTGGCAAAAAGAAGATCGATGAGATTGCTCTGCGTGTCGCCGGGTTTTGCGCAGATCTCCGCTTGCGACAAGGGATAGAGAGGCAACACTTCGATGCGTCCAGCCAAGGATTCCGAAAGGCGCGGGAGCATGAAGATATTGGCAGAGCCTGTGAGCAGAAATCGGCCCGGACGCGGATCTTGATCGACGA
>JADFDR010000095.1 GCA_018262735.1 Geobacter sp. | reverse complement strand
GACGACGATCAAAAAGAAGTGAATCCGAATCTGCCGGTCCCTTCCGAGACCTATCTTCCGGTGCCTGCCCCCGAGCCGGTGGGACGTGGCCTCGAACCGCTGAATACGCTGCAGCTGTACTACCAGGAGCTCGCGAAGTACCCGCCGCTTTCACGCGAAGAAGAACACAAACTCGCAGTTCAAATGGTGGAAGAAAACGATTTGATCGCCGCGCGCAAACTCGTGGTGTCGAATTTGCGACTCGTCGTCAAAATTGCGATGGAATACCGACGTGCGTGGACCAACGCGCTCGACTTGATCCAGGAAGGCAACACGGGGCTGCTCGAAGCCGTCAAGCGCTACGACCCCTACAAAGATGTGCGTGTATCGTCGTATGCCGCGTACTGGATTCGCGCTTACATCCTCAAGTACATCATCGACAATATCCGCATGGTGCGCATTGGAAGCAGCCGCGCACAGCGAAAACTTTTTTTTCGTCTCAACAAAGAAAAACGCGAACTCGAGCGCCAAGGCTTTGAAATCAGTCCGGCGCTCCTCGCCGAAAAACTCGACGTCACGGAAGACGATGTTCGCGAAATGGAGCAACGCCTGGCGGAAGGAGATCTCTCCTTCGATGCTCCGCTGCAACAAGAAGGCAGCCGCGCCACAATCGGAGATTTCATTGGCGGCAAGGGACAAACCGCCGAGGAAGAATTCGCCGATCGCGAACTCAAACAAGTGTTCCTCGAACAAGTACTCGGCTTCGTCAATCAACTCGACGATCGCGAACAATGCATTTTGCGCGAACGCATTCTCGCCGAAGAGCCGAAAACATTGCAGGAAATCGGAGATCAATACGGACTGACACGAGAACGTGTACGTCAGATCGAAAATCAGGCCGTGTGCAAACTGCGTGAACATCTCAAAGAAAAGATGGTCGACTTCAACTACTACCTGCCGGAAGCCAATAGCCGAACCCCGCGCTAGCGCACCTCTGCCAAGAAACGCAGGGCGAGCGCGGCATGCAACGCGGCTCCGCGACACAATACAGTTTCATCCAGGCGCATCTTGTCGGAGTGCACGGGATGCGATTCTCCGTCGGCAGGACTTGCGCCAAGGAAGAACATCGCTCCGGGAATTTTTTCAAGAATGTACGAGAAATCTTCGGCGTAAAGCTTGGGTGCGGGCAACTCGGAAATGAAAGCAGCGCCGAACAACTCGCGACTCACCGCAAATGCGAACTGCGTAAAGGCAGGATCGTTGCGCGTCACCGGATAGCCAGGCTGAAGATCGAGCTCGGCATGCGCAGCATGCGCGTTCGCCACGCCATGCACGACGCGCTTCACACCCTCGAACAAACGCGCTCGGCTCTCCGCCGACAGAGTGCGCAGCGTGCCTTGCAGTTGGACTTCGGCGGGAATGACGTTCGTCGTCGTTCCGGCATGAATTTGTGTCACCGTAAGAACGCTCGAATCCGTCGCATCGAGGCGGCGCGTCAGCATCGCTTGCAGAGCAAGCACGATCTCGCACGCCACCGGTATCGGATCGACGGCTAAGTGGGGCTGCGAGCCGTGCCCACCTTTGCCTTTCACGGTGATGGCGAAGGAATCCGCCGCTGCCATCAGTGCATCCGCGCGCGATGCGATACACCCTGCACGCGCACTCGGTTCGACATGCAGAGCAAATGCGGCAGCAACGGGGCCTTCGCGCTCGATCAAACCTTCCTCGAGCAAAACTTTCGCGCCGCCGCAGCCTTCTTCGCCGGGCTGAAACAGAAACAACACATCACCCGCAAGCTTCACGCGTTGCGCACTCAAGAGGCGCGCTGCTCCAAGCAACATCGTCATATGTGCATCGTGTCCGCACGCGTGCATCTTGCCTCGGTGCCCCGACGCAAACTCCGACGGCACTGCCTCGAGAATCGGTAGAGCATCCATATCGGCACGCAACAAAATCCGCTTGCGCGCGGCAGGATTCACCGTCGGAGATTCTCCCCGCAACACGGCCAAAACACCGCTGGTTTTTTCGCTGCACACCGTCGGTAAGCCAAGTGCTGCAAGTTCACGCAAAACGACGCGACGCGTTTCGGGAAGATCGAGTCCTAGCTCCGGCACGCGGTGCAACTCGCGACGCACGCGAACGAGATCCGCTTGCAGCGCTTGCGCTTCTCCAAGCAAAAAATGCTCCACGCCCGGCATGGATCGATCCTCCTCGAAATCGCAAAGCAAGCGAGACTGCAAAAAAAATCGAAGGAGGACCCTCGGTGCCCGCCCTTGCTTCGCGTCCAAATACCATGCAGGATGGGACCGAGCAAAAGCAAGTTTTCCCTCGTGCAAACACCCTCGGAACTTCCGCAGCGAGAAGCGAAGAGCAATGCAACAAGCCCGCGAACAAAATCCAATCCTCCGACGGCGCGTCGTCGTACATGGCCGCGTGCAGGGCGTCTTCTTTCGCGCGAGCACGCAAACCGAAGCGCGTTCCGTCGGTGTGCATGGCGAGGTGCGCAACTTGCCCGACGGTAACGTCGAAGCCATTCTGGAAGGCCCCGCACAGGCCGTCCACGCCATGATCGAGTTTTGCCGACGTGGGCCTGCTGCGGCACAAGTAAATCGGATCGAAATTTTTGACGAACCAGCGTGCGGATTGCGCGATTTTCAAATCCGACGTTGAATCAACTCCAACGCATGCGTGTTTCCATTGCGTGAACGAGGCAACCTGAAAATGTGTCACTTTCGCGCCCCTCCCCTGCAACCTACACGAATTTGCGTTCTTGCCCGACACTTCCTCCGCCTCGTGCTCATTTTGCATTGCAGCAGCCACTTCATGCGCGCAGCCCAGGCCGACGAACGAGCTACCGCCACCGTCACGATTCGCAATCAAGTGATCCTCGTCGAACTCGCACAGACAGAGGCGCAAAAGGCGCTTGGCCTTGGCGGACGCGACGCGCTCTTGCCCGATCGCGGCATGCTTTTCCCGTATGCCAAGACCGACTACTACACGTTCTGGATGAAAGGCATGCGCTTTGATCTCGACATCATTTGGATTTGCAAAAACCGGATCGTCGACATCGCCGCAAACGTGTCCGCACCGCGCGGCGGCCCGCTCGTGAAATACCGCCCGCGTGTACCGGCCGACCAAGTGCTCGAAGTCGTCGCCGGCTACGCCGCGAACCACGGCTGGAATCTCGGTGACACCGTCTTGATGGAAAGCCCCGCGTCCAGCAGGAAATGAGCGACGGGCTCACCCCAAACGGAGGGTTGACGTCAAGCATCACTCTCCTTTTGCCGATGCGGCAGGCTATGGCTTCCTTACCCAACCCGACCTCGATGCTCTTTGCGCCGCCGGCACCTCCTTATCGCCTGCAGGAAAATCAATCTGTCGTCATTGGTCGCAGTCGCGACTGCGAGCTTCCGATTGCAGCGCCGGAAGCATCGCGCCGACACTGCGAAATCACGCACGAAGGTGATCAATTTCTCGTGAAAGATCTCGACAGCACCAATGGAACCTTTGTGAACGGCGAGCCTCTCCTCGCGCCGCGCACGCTTCGCCCTGGCGATCGAATCGAAATCGGAAACTTCGCGATCACCTTCTGTCAGGTTGCGGGCACAAGCGCACTTCCGGAAACCACCGAGGGTGGCAAGACGATGATTTTTCAGCGCGGCACCGCGCACGAGGCCACCGTCGAGGTTCTTCAAGGCGATCTTTCGGAGGTGCCGCCCTTTGCCGTCTTGCAGATTCTCGAGATGGGATCGAAGACCGGTGCATTGCGCATCAGTGCAGGCAAATTCACCGGCTGCATCTGGCTCGAAAAAGGGGCTCCCGTCCATGCAAATACGGAAAAACATGCGGGCTTCGAGGCCGCCGCGCAGTTGGTCATCCTGGAACAGGGCCGCTTTACCTTCGAACCCAATGCGGCAAGCCCGGAAAAGACGATCTCTGCCTCGATGACCGAGCTTTTGCTCGAAGCCATGCGCATGGCCGACGAATCCGCGTTGCTCTAACCACGCAGTTCGACTTACACATATTCATGTAACACCAACATTCATTGCGGCGAGACTGCTTCGAGACGAGCAAAGAACGTATCGCGCAGGGCTTGATCGATTCCTGCGGTATCCAATCCGAGCACTGCACGCAGCGCAACATCGACCGCGTCCGAACGCTGCTTGGCTGCCGCAAGCGCTTCGAAGAGTTTCGGCATTGCCCCACCACCGACATGCTCTTGCACCCAAATCGCCGCTACCGACGATTCCAAATACGCGAGGCGAATCTCGTCCTCGCGCAAACCTACGAAATTGCGTTCGAGGCGCGGCAGAGGAATCCAGCGCCCGGAACGCACCGCCTCTTCAAGTTCGCGAAGCTCGGACTCGTTCAAGCCGGGATGCTGCAACGTGCTGCGTTCAAAGAGTTCGGCGAGTCCCTCATTGAGCCAAAACGGCTGATCCGCACCCACCTTCTCGCGAAAAACGGCGTGAAAATACTCATGCTGCAAAAGTGCGTAGAGTTCGACTCCTGCGCCACGCGGTGCGCGCAAATGCATCGCTCCGTCGTAAAAAGCAATCGTCGCAAAGCCAAAACGCGCCTCGACTTCTTGGGAATAGGCATCTTCCAGATCGAGAAATACCGCAATCGACTGATTCGCAACGACACCCAAAAGTGTCTGCAGATTGCGACGCGCTGCTTCAAGCGCCAAGAGAGCTTGCGCGGCATAATCGGGCGTCGTTTGTTCGAGCCGTGCATCGTAGTGCAACACGAAGTGGCTCGATTCGAGCGTCTTGGTCTCGATGCGAGGCGACGCAACCAAACCTTCCGAGGCGACGGCACTCGAAACCGTAGCGTCCGCCGGAGAAGTGTTTTCTTCCGCCTGCGAAACGCCGCAGAAAAGCACGAGGAAAATACTGGATGCCAGACCGCGCATCGCTACACACAGAAATGCGACGAAATGCAAGAACGGAAAAAAGCCGTTCTCCGAGCGAGTGCCTGCAAAAAATTTCTCAAAAACCGGACTCTGTCGAACGCAACGAAGACGCACGACCCACCTCGCACCCGCAACGCTTCCATTTCAAATCGACTCGACACTCCAAAATGCAGAACGGCTACGCAGGCTTTGGATTGCCTTTCTTTTGCGACTCGACGATCAGATGCCCCATCTCCGGAAGAATCAACTTCTCCATGGCAAGCCGCACGGCAGCACGCGAGCCGGGCACGGCAAACACGACGCGCCCCGACGCAAGCCCTGCGACCGCACGCGACATCATCGCCGCCGAACCAATCTCGGCGTACGAGAGCATGCGAAACATCTCGCCAAATCCAGGCACCACACGATCGAGGAGCGGTTCGAGCGCTTCCGGCGTCACGTCGCGCGGCGAAAGCCCTGTGCCGCCCGTAAACACAACGACGCGAGCCTGTTCCGCCGCGAGGATGCGACGCAGGGCATCGGCAATCTCAAACTTGTCATCTTGCACGATCTCGCGCGACACAAGTTTGTGTCCTGCCGCTTCGAGCAACTCGACAATCTGCGCCCCGCCGGTATCCGTCTCGAGCGTCCGCGTATCGCTCACCGTCACGACGGAGATTGCGATCGACTTGGGCGACTCACTCTTGTGTTCGTGTGTACTCTCGCTGTGATAGGGACTGTGATGCTTGGTCATGCGTGATCGTCCACCCAGTAAGCGCCGTCGCTGGCAAATTCTTTTTTCCAAATCGGCACGCGCGTCTTGAGCGTATCGATGGTGTAACGGCAAGCCTCGAAAGCCTCTCCGCGATGCGGTGCGGCCGCAACGACGACCACGGCCAATGCGCCAATTTCGAGTCGTCCCACACGATGCGCAACCGCAACACGCACATCCGGCCAATGCGCTTCCGCCTCGCAGACGATCTTGTCGAGTTCGCGCTCGGCCATCTCGGCATAAGCTTCGTATTCGAGATGATCGATGTCGTGCCCACGCGCTTCGTTGCGCACGGCACCCAAAAAAGTCACGATGCCACCGACGTCAGGGCCGTTCACACGCTTGACCACAGCCTCGACATCGAGCGGTGTAGCAGAAATCGTGCAACGTCCCGCACCACCCGAGACCGGCGGCAAAAAAGCGACCTCGTCGCGATCGCGCAACTCCTGATCTTCGCTTGCAAACTCTTGATTCACAGCCGCGCGCAGTCGCGCTCCGTAGGCGGCAAACACCGAATAGCGACGCGCAAGCTCCGCGCGCAAACCGGCAAGCGAAGCCGGAGATTCGAGCTCGATCGCAAGCGAATCCGCTCCGACGGCTTCGCGCACAGCTCCGAAAAATTTTACGGTGACCAACATGGCAAGGCAGGATAGCCGAGCTTTGCGTTTTATGAAGCCGCGCCTTCGACGGCTTTGAGCGAAGACGCCGGCTTGCCGGCTTCGACGGATTTCACCGCCGGCTTTTGCACGCCACCCATTGCAATCTCTCCGTTGAAGAGCGCGCCTTCTTCCATCACGAGCGACGGTGTATTGATGATGCCTTTCACGCGCGCCGTCTTGAACAACACGACCGTCCGCGCAGCCGTGATCGTTCCGCTGACTTCTCCGCTGATCAGGATGTTTTGCGCTTTGACGTCGGCGTCGATCTGCCCC
>JADFDR010000094.1 GCA_018262735.1 Geobacter sp. | reverse complement strand
ACCGCGAATCACACTTATGTAAACGGTCAGCGGATTACGAAGTCGATCCTTACACCGAATGATGTCATCGCAATTGGAGATTGGAAGATTCGCTTTTGCGTGAGCAAGGAAAATCCAACATTGCGTATGCCGCGTGCAAAATACGCGTCGCAGTTGAAAGATTATCGGATTGCCGACGAGGAAGATGGCGCGCGGACGATGCTCGGAGTTGAGATCGAAGAAGATCCGGTCCTGGCCAAGAAGAGCGAGAAGAAACCCTATCGCGTGCCGGATTTGCGCCAAAAGATCGAAGCGGAGATTCCTGCCAAGAAGCTCGATTTAAAGAATCAGGGTCTTGAGGCGCTGAATGGAATGAGTTTTCGCAATGCCATATCGGGTTTCGATTTTTCCGAACACTCTCCGACGGTGCCGGATCTTCACGCCGCGTCCGAAGCTGCTCCGGATTTTTCTCCACCCGGGGCGTCTCCGTCGGAGCCGTCTCGGCTCGCGGCTCCGCCTCCGATGGCAACACCTGCTCCGCCCGTTTCCATTCCGGCGCAGGAGTCTCCGTCGCTGCTTGATAGTGCAAGTGACTTCGAGTTTGGGATCGACGAGCCTGTGCTTCCCGCCGAACCGCCTGCGCCCGCAGTGCGCGAGGAAGCGGTGACGCAGATTTCGATCACAAGGCCGACAAGGCGCGCGTCTCGTGCAGCGCAACCTTCGGATCTCGTGCAATCGACTCCCAAAAGTGTAGAGCAGGCGCCTACACTCCGCGATGTTGCGGTCACGCTTCAGCTTCAGGGTGTGAGCGATGAGCTTTTGCAGTTGCTCGAGTCGCTGCAAGATCGCAAGCTCGATTTGCGCGAGCTTGCGATCGTGCTGCAGTCGATCGTCGTGAAGAAATAATTATTCCGGCTGAATGCTTTCGAGATAGAAGTCGTAGCAGCAATCGCAATGGTCCGCGTTGGCGCGGCGCTTCATTGCGGCGCGCGGATGTTGATTCAAATAGCCGCTGATGCCGTAAATGTCGTTGAAGCCCCATTCGATTTCGTTTCGCAGTGGCACGAATTCTTCTTGGATCGCCTTGTAGATCGGGCGCACGTCGAACTTCGGATTCTTGAGGAAGTTCAACAGCAGTTCGAGATTGCAGTTGCCTGCACCGCGCCCGATGCCGTTGATCGTGGCGTCGAGCATGTTGACACCGTCGATAATGGCTTGCTGCGTGTTCGAGAATGCGAGTTGTTGATTGTTGTGCGCATGAAAACCGAGTTCTTTCGTCGGTGCGTGTTTCTTGTACATCTGCACGTATGCCGTCACCTGTTCGGAATAGAACGCGCCGTAGCTATCGACGAGGTAGAGATAATCGATTTCCGCCACATCGTTGATGGCTTCGAGGCCTGCGATGAGTTCGGTTTCGATTGCGACGGAGGGAGCCATGATGTTGAGTGCCGTTGCATAGCCGAGATCTTTCGTGCGTCGCACGAGGTCGATGCCTTTGTCGATTTCGTGCGCATAACACGCAGTGCGAATCATGTCGAAAGGAGTTTGATCGACTGTCTTCAAGCTTTTGATATCGACGCGGCCCACGTCGAACATCACGGCAATGAGTGGCGGGTGCTCGCACGAATGCGAATCGAGCACGGCGCGGATATCGTCGTCGTCGCAGAAGTTCCATTTGCCCCAGGCGGTTCGCGAATAGACTTCACTTTCGGTGAGCTTCTTGCCGACTTCGATGATGTCGACGCCCGAATCGCAAATCGCGCGATAGACCGCCTTCACGAACGAATCGCTGAATTGATAGTTGTTGATGAGGCCGCCATCGCGGATCGTGCAGTCGAGGACTTTGAGTTCTTTGCGAAACATCGAAATTTTCCTTTGTTGAGAAAAGCGGGCGAGAACGTAGCGAAAAAATGTTGCCCAAGTAGGATCGCATGCGCGCGTCGCGTACGATCTCGTCTTTGACAAGAAGAGCGGCAGCCACGGAGAAACTGCGATGGCAACGATGATTTCGCCTGAAGATTGTATGAACTGCGGAGCCTGCGAAGCGGAGTGTCCGAACGATGCGATCTCGAAAGGAGATCTCGTCTATGTGATCGATCCCAAACTTTGCACGGAGTGCGTGGGTTTTGCGGAGACCGAACAATGCGCGAAGGCTTGTCCGGCGGCGGCTTGCGTGATGGATCCTGAGCGACGCGAGACCGAAGCCGCGCTTTTTGAGCGCGCCCAATCGCTACATCCCAGTGAAGCAAGCGGAATGATGCTCGGCACTTCGACTTCGCATTTCCGTACAAAAAAATAGATCGCGTAGCAGTGCGGAGGAGAGTGATTCCGTGTGGTTGTGCAAGCAAAGCGGCCAACGTCATGGAATGACGTTGGCCGCTTTGCTTCTTGCTTTCCAATCGAGCATCGCGGGAGCGACTCTCGATTGTGTTATGTGCCTTACGCTTTGTTGATCGGGCCGTTGTTGTCCCACTCGATGGTCGCCGGATCGCGATCGAAACCGCCGAACATCTCCGACCACTTGTAGGCGATCAAAATATCGAGCACTTCAGACTTGCCACCCTTGCGGACCTTTTCGCGTTCTTCAAGCATGATCGCGAGCGCCTCGATGCCGGGTTGACCGAAGAGATGGCGGATGTAGTCCTCGGGAATGCGCGGCGAGGTCGGATCGAGATTGCCGTTTTCGTCGAAGCGCAGCGGTCCCGTCGGTGGCACGTAGAACACGTTGGGATCCGTTCCGTATTCGGGATGCAACGGCACGGCCACTTTCCATTTCTCCACGAGCTTGTAGATCGGTCCGTTCTCATCGTCGCGATAGCCAACGAAGCGCACGCGGCCCGGGCACTGGCGCGCACAAGCATTCGCCACACCTTGCTCGATGCGCGGATAGCAGAAGATACACTTTTGTGAGACACCCTTGCTGTGGTTGAAGTAGATCTTCTTGTACGGGCAGGCTTCCATGCAGAAGCGATAGCCACGGCAGCGATCTTCGTTGATCAATACGATGCCGTCTTCTTCGCGCTTCTCGATCGCTTTGCGCGGACAGGCTGCAACACAAGCCGGATTCGTGCAGTGATTGCAGATGCGCGGCAGATAGAAGAAATACGAATTGGGGTAGGTGCCTCCGCCTTGGTCTTCGTCCCAGTTCGGGCCCCAGTTCGGAGTCTCGCCCTGGATCTGCAAGTGCACGTTCTGGCCTTTTCCGCCGTAGAACACTTCTTCGTGGTTGTACTGCCAGGCCTCACCGAAGTCGGCTTTCGTCGGTAATTGGCCGGCTTGCGCAACGCCGTCCTTGAAACCGCCACCCATGTTTTCCCAGTTGCGCGGTGTGCCGAGGCCCGGCTGGGTGTTCACGGAGTTCCACCACATGTAGTCCATGCCTTCGTCGCGCGTCCAAAGCGTTTTGCAAGCGATGGTGCAGGTTTGGCAACCGATGCATTTGTTGAGATCCATGGCCATTGCGAGTTGTCGTTTGCTCATTGGTTATTTCCCCGCTTCGAGAGAAAGATCGAGCCAGGCACCGCCAGTGAAGGCCTTGATTCCGCCTCGTTCTTGGTTTTTTCCGTCCCAGATCGCAACGCCAAACTTCGCGTCTTGGCCGACTTCGAGTTGTGCAACGGGCTTCTTGCTTTCGATCTTGAGTGCACGTGCGATCACGACACTCCAGTGTCCGTTCTCGTAGACACCATTCGTTTTTACGAATTCCATATCGAGAGTTTCGGAAGTGCCGATGCCCTCGGCCGAGAGTTGGCGTCCGTGTCCGCCGTCATTGGCGCGCCAATACCAAGCATTGATCGGCATGCCTTGTGCGCCCATCGTAATGACCGGAGCGCGTGCGTCGGCAGGCAAAGCAACTGCGGCACCGTCGGGGAATATGGAATTGTCGCCGTTCGTCATGCTCGGTGCTTTCGTCGCCCACTCGATGCGGAAGGCGATCGTCTCGCCGTTGTGTGCGGCTTGCACCTTGATGCTTTCGACCTGACCAATTTTTTTCTTGGCCCACGACGAGCGAATCAGCTCGGTGGGTTGCATGCCGAGAGGCGTGCCCATGAGCTTGAAGGTTTCTGCTTTGGGTTGATTCCAGGCATTGGATTTGGGATCGAGCAGCGTCGCTGTGTCGACTCCAGCAAGGTAGTTCGCTTTCATTTTCGAGTTCTCCTTTTTTGTTTCCGCGATCCATCCGTGTGTCACCACGGCGATTGCTCTTACTTCTCTTGCGGTTGAATGACTTCCCCGATCAATGACGTAAATTCGTGTAGCCGCTTTTCGAATGGATAGTTCGAGTCGTTCAACCATCCGACGAGCGCCATGTTCAAAGTTCCAATGACCATTTCGGCGAGTAGCCGAGCGTCGCGATCGCGCCGCACATTGCCTTGCTCTTGGCCTTGGCGCAGGATCGCGGTGAACGGATCGTAGACGCCTGCGACATAAGGCAGGGGTTTCCCGGGGTGACTGCTCGAGCGCAACAATTCCACCAGAACGTCGCGTACGAGAGACTGCGCTTCCCCGATGCTCTTGACCACACTTCGCGCAAAGCCCTCGATGCGTTCGGTGGCCGTGCCGGGAGTCGCCAATTGTTGCGCGAGCATGGCTGTGAGCCGTGCCGCGACTTCCTGAGTCATTTCCTGCAGCAAATCTCCCTTGCTCTGGAAATGATTGAAGAAGGTTGTTTGCGCAACGTCTGCACGCTCCGCGATTTGATCGACGGTAGTAGCCGCAAATCCGTGTTTGAGAAAAAGCTCCCGCGCCGCATCGTAGATCCGCTCGCGAACTTCGCGTTTGCGGCGTTCGCGGCGGCTTTCGATGCTGCCATGATCGGTGTCGATCAATGCGGTGGACATGCTTCTCATACTCTTCTTTGTGTTACTCGCGCATCGTGTGCATTGCGCGCGGCCCTGCAGGACAAGGCCGCGCGGGTTTCAAACTGCTTATCCGACTACTTTCTCGACTTCCACACCGATGCCGCGCGGGTTGTGCCCGGGTGCGTTGTAGTACATTCGGTAGTGTAGCTGTCCGTAGCCTCCCGCGAGATGTAGCGGTTTCCACGGCGCAGCGACCGGCTCTTGCTGGCCCTTCCAGTCCTTGAACTGATACGGCTCCCAGGCGTGGTAGAGCTGAACCATGCCGGGTTGCATGCGCGCCGCGGGACGCACGCGCATCTCGAAGTCACCGTGTTCGTTGTACACGCGAATCTTGTCGTGATCCTGCAAGCCACGCGTGGCCATGTCGTCGGGATGCATCCATGCCGTCGGCTCGCCGCGTTGCAAGCGAAGAAGAATCTTCTGATCGCGCTGAATCGCGTGAATGCTCCAACGATTGTGACCGCTCGTGAGTCGCAGCGGATAACCGCTGCGCATGCCCGGCGAATCCTTGTGAACGGGCAGCGCTTCGCCGGCTTCTTCGAACCAGGGATGGTCGATCAAGAATTGCTGGCGTCCGGTTACCGTCGGCCATGCAAGCTTGTTTTCGCGATACCACTGATAGGGCGTGAGCGTTTCGCCTGGCTTGAAGTCGCTACACGTTTGGTTGATCAGCGAGAAGTTGCCTCCCTTGATCACCGGCACGGCGCCGAGTTTGAATGCTTCGTCGGCGCTGATGTTGCCGATCACGTCGCTGCCACGAAGCATGATGTCCATCGCTTCGCGCGGATCTGCGGGATTGTATTTTCCGCTTCCGGACCAATCGTCGTAGACCTTCGAGAGATCGATTTCACGGCCGTTTGGCCCGCGCACTTTGCTGATCCCACGCTCTTTGGCGCGCTCTTCGACGCGCTTTGCAAGCAGGCCGAACACTTCCCAGTCGGTCTTGGCTTCGCCACGCGGCGGTGTCGCCGCTTCGCAGACGACGAGGTAGGGCATCGCGGAGACACCGTACTTGATGCCGTACTTCTCGTAGTACGCAGCGACGGGCAGAGCGATATCCGACCAGAGCGTGCTCGTGCTCCAACGGAAATTCGTGGACACGATCAGCTTGAGCGTCTTCCAGATGTATTTCTTTGCAGTTTGCGGCGAGGGCCAGCGGCGAAGCGGATTGGCGCCCGAGAAGATGAACACCTTCGGCGGATTGCCCGGTTCGGGATGAATCGGAATCCACTTCTTCTCGATGGCTTCCTTCATGTACTCCGCCGTCTTGCGCGGAAGCGTCACATCTTGGTGTATCGGATCGTCCCAGATGTTGTTGTAGCCGCCATGCACATACAAGAACGGCATGAGCGGCGTGATGCCAAAGAAATTGCTGTAACTCGTGTAGATCGGTTCCCAGTCCGACGGAGTGAGGCCGCGGATGGCTTTCCCCGCCAGGCTGATCAACTCGTTCAGTTCCGGGCGGTAGGCGTGCGACGCGCTGATGTCGTCGATGCCTTGCACCTGCCACCAGGCTGCGACGCGGAAGCCGCCGCCTTTCTTGCCTTGATTGCCGGTGATCGCCATGAGCAGTGCCATCGCGCGTTGGAAGAGGTCGCTGTGGTAGTTCTTGCACGCACCCCACGACGCGTAAATCATCGCCGCCGGCGCTTTGGCAAGACCGCGTGCGAAATGCTCGACCACCGAAGCCTTCACGCCGGTGATCGCCTCTTGTTTTTGCGGCGTGTAGTTTGCATTCAGGTGATCGCGCATGACCTGGAAGAGCGGGC
>JADFDR010000093.1 GCA_018262735.1 Geobacter sp. | reverse complement strand
CAAATCCATCAGATGCGCATTGAGTGCACCACCTCCACCGACGAGCAGGCGCTCGACATGCGCGTCGTGGCCCAAAAGTTCGCGACAGGCTTTCGCCACGGCTTCGACCGTAAACTGAGTCAGCGTGGCAATGAGATCGTCGTCGCGCTTGCCCGCCGCGTGCCATTCGCGCACGAATGCTTCGGCCTCCGCAAGGCCGTAGCGCTCGCGGCCCGTCGACTTCGGCGGCAAGCGACGCAAAAATGAGTCATCGAGAAGTTTTGTGAGGAACTCGACATCGATTTGACCACGCTTTGCGCGCTTGCCATCGCGATCCATCGACTCTTTGCCGTCCGACACGATCTGCACCACGGCATCGATCCAGACATTGGCCGGCCCAACATCAAACGCAATCACTTCATCGGGCCGCGCCGCCGCGGGCAACCAGGTGATGTTCGCAATCCCGCCGAGATTCAAAATCGCGCGACTCTCTTTGGTGTCCGCAAAGGCCGCCGCGTGAAAAAACGGAGCCAGCGGCGCACCCTCGCCGCCCGCCGCCAAATCGCGCGGCCGAAAATTCGCCACCGTCGTGCAGCCGGTCTGCTCTGCGATCCATGAACCGCTGCCGATCTGCAGCGTCGCGGCGCGCTCCGGAAAATGCCCAACCGTTTGCCCATGCGAAGCGATGCACGCCACATCGCGCAACGCGACGCCCGCCGCCTTCGTCACCGCACTTGCCGCCGCCGCAAAACGCTCGGCGAGCAAAACATCAAGTTCGCCAAACTCTCCAAGAGCCGCGCCGGCCTCGACGCGCCCCGCCGCGAGCGCGTGAATCCGTTCCTGCAAACTTCGCGGATATGCTTCTTGATAGAAGGAGACCAAACGAAACGGCCGAGTTTCCGGCGTATTTGGCCACTCGACGAGCGCCGCATCGACGCCGTCGGCGGAAGTCCCTGACATCAGTCCGATCACAAGCATGGGGGAATCCTACGCTTTTTCTGTGCGCCGCGTTGACACAAACGCCGCCTCACCGAATAATCCCCGTCCGATCTGCCGGGTTCGTTAGAGAAGATTTCACGCATACCCTGGTAAGCATCGAATGGGATCGGTCACTCTTCGCGCGACCTAGCGCCCGCATGCGGGACGATGGAAACCGAGGAAACGGAGCCCACCTGGAATATTCCAGGGATGCCCTTCTTCTCGACGGCCACGGCGGATCTTTGTTTTCCATACAACTTTCGCCCTGGGATGCGCTGGCTTTGACAAGCTCGTGCTGCGCAAGCCATCGCGGCACGCTTCGCGTACCCACACTGTGATGTGTATGCCGGCAGATGCGTGACGACAGAGACGACAGGCAAACAACATAAAGCGCAGCATGAGTTGAGCGTGCCTCTGCTGAAAAAAACAAATCGATCCCGCGTACAACTCAAACGATCACGCATGGATCACCGAATGGAGTAACACAGATGAATGACAAGTCTCGGATGCAGGGCGGTTTGATTTGTATCGCGGTTCTGCTGATTGGTTTGATCCTGTTTGCCGGAATGCTCAAAGGCGCGTACTGGGCGCTCGCGATTCCCGTCGGAATTTTGGTGCTCTTCGTGCTCGGGCTCGCGTTCTGGGTCGGCTGGACCATTCTCACAATTCGCGTCGAACCCGAACCCGACGTCGATACTCCCGCTGCGGATTCTTCCAAACCCAAATCGAACTAAGAGACCCGGCATGCGGATCGCGCTTCTTACCTACCGGGGAAATATGTATTGCGGCGGGCAAGGCATCTATGCCTCGTATCTCGCGCGCGAATGGAAGAAGCTCGGCCACGACGTGCACGTGATCGCGGGGCCGCCGCTTCCGACGGTGAGCGACGACATTCCGCTGCACGTGATCCCGAATGCGAATGTGTTTGGTGTCAAGCATCCCGAGTGGGCGCGCCGCGAAAATCCGCTCGAATTGATGAACCCACTCACGCTCTGGGAACTCGGTGTGTCGCAGCTCGGCACGTTTCCCGAAATGCAAACCTTCGGCTTTCGCTTGATGCGACGCTGGCCGGAGCTGATGCGCAAGTACAAGTTCGACATCGTTTTCGATAACCAAAGTTTGTGTTGGGGATTGCTCGGCCTGCGCGCGATGGGCGTGCCCGTCACGTCGGTGATCCATCATCCGCTGCACATCGATCGCGAAGCCGATTTCGCAATCGATCCGAGTCTCAAAAAGAAAATCCGGCGCACTTTGTACTTCCCTCTCTTCATGCAACAACAAGTTGCGCCGCGTCTCGATCGCATCATCACCGTGAGCGAAGCCTCGCGAAAAGAAATCGAGCGCTACTTCGGCATCCCCGAGAAAAAAGTTTCAGTCGTCTACAATGGCACCGATCGCGAGATTTTCCGCCCCACGCCCGGCAAAAAACTCGACGCCGATCTGATCTTCGTCGGCAGAACCGAAGACCGCAAGAAAGGCGTCACGACGCTGCTCGAAGCCATGTCGTATCTGCCGCCCGGCATTACACTGAAAATTGTCGATGGACGCATTCCCGAGCACGGCCTCGTGCCGCGGCTGATCCGCAAATACGGCATCGAAGATCGCGTGCGCGTCGAAAAGCGCTGGTTCGAATTGAGCGATCTCGTCGAAGAATACTCGACCGCCAAAGTCGCGGTCGTGCCGTCGTTCTTCGAAGGCTTCGGTTTCCCGGCAAGCGAAGCGATGGCTTGCGGCTTGCCCGTGATCGCGAATGCTGCAGGCGCGTTGCCCGAAGTGATCGGCACCGACGGAAGCACGGGGCGATTGGTACCGCCGCGCAATGCGCGTGCGCTCGCCGACGCGATCGTCGACATCTTGCGCGACGAAGCCGCACTGAAACAAATGAGTGTCGCAGCACGCGAGCGCGTGGCGCGACTCTTTGATTGGGGCCAAGCCGCCGAACAAATGATCGAAGTCTTCGAGGAGACGCGACATGCTTTTAACCGTCGATCTCGAGCGGCTTGACGTTCAACGCGGCGATCTGCTGCTCGACGCGGGCTGCGGCGAAGGGCGGCACTGCTTCGGCGCGCTCGAACGCGGCGCGCAAGTCATCGGGCTCGATCTCGACATGGACCCACTGCGTGCGGCCTCCGAGCGACTGCAACTGCGCGCCACGGCCTTGAACTCCGTCGGTGGAATGATTCGCGGCAGCACCTTCGAGCTGCCGTTTGCCGACGCCACCTTCGACAAAGTGATTTGCTCGGAAGTGATGGAACATGTGCACGACTACCCGGCCGCGCTGAGGGAACTTGCGCGCGTGACCAAACCCGGCGGCCGCATTGCGGTGACGATCCCCACGAAATCGAGCGAGAAAATGTATCTGCACCTCGGTGACGATTACTTCGAATCGCCCGGTGGGCACATCCGCATCTTCGAGCCGCGCACGCTCGCGCAAGCGATCGCCAACGCCGGCTTCGAAGAGATCGGCATCGGTTTTGCGCACGGCATCCATACACCGTATTGGGTATTGCGCTCGATCGTAGGTCTGCCGCGCGCCGATCAATTCCGGCTGGTGCGCGCCTATCGCTGGATCTTGATCCGCGCCGCCGTGTCGCGCTTCATGCACCGCTTCGAGGGAAAAGTCTTGAACTACATCTGCCCGAAGAGCTTGATCCTCTACGCAAAGAAGTGTCCGTCGGCTGCGGAGCAGAGTGCAGCCGCGCCCGTCACATCCTCCGCAGCCGCCGCCACTGCGTCCACGGAGTCCGCTGCCGCACTTTCCCGCTCGGCCGCATCCTAAAGGAAACTGTGTATGGCGCGCCCGCTTCGCATTTGCTTCGTCGCCTATCGCGGAAACATGCGCTGCGGCGGCCAAGGCGTGTACTTGTGGTTTCTCGCGCGCGAACTCGCGAAGCTCGGCCACGAAGTCGACGTCTTTGTCGGTCCGCCCTATCCCGATCCGATGCCGTTTGCAAACTATGTCGAAAAACTGCCCAACGAACAGTTCTGGGGCACGCTGTTTAGCAACAAGCCCGGCGCGTTCTTGCCGCGCGGCAATCCCTTTCGCATTTTCGAGCCGTTGAACTTTTTTGAATTCGCGGCGACACGTTTTGGTTTCTTGCCCGAGCCGTTTGCGTTCAGCCTGCGCGCGCACGCGCGGATCGTGCAGCATCTGCGCCGCGGCAAACGCTACGACATCTTTCACGACGTGCAGTGTCTCGGCTACGGCCTACTCGGGTTGCAAGCGCTCGGCATTCCGGTCGTGACCACCATACACCATCCGTTGACGGTCGATCGGCGCGCCTCGTTTCGGCGCGACAAAACCTTCGAAGAAGCGCTCGGCACCGTGACGTTCTATCCCGTCGAGATGCAGGGCTTCGTCGCGCGCCGCCTCCGGCGCATTCTGACTTCCTCGCAGGCAAGCGCGCGCACCATCGCACGCGACTTCGGCGTCGAAGGCGAGCAACTAGCGATGGTCTGGAACGGACTCGACACCGAAATCTTTCGCCCGGATCCGACGGTGCAGCGCAACACACACGAAATCCTCTGCGTCGGCCGCGCCTCGGACCCCAACAAAGGCATCGTGGATTTGGTGGAAGCGCTCGCGCTGCTCGAATCGCCCGCGCGACTTACGCTGATCGACGAAGACCACGCCGAAAACCCCGCGCGCAAACGCGCACACGCGCTGGGCATCCTCGATCGCATCGACTTCGTCGGCCGCGTGCCGCTCGAAGAACTCGTGCGCCTCTACAACCGGGCGACACTCGTTGCTGTACCCTCGCTCTACGAAGGCTTTGGCCTGCCCGCCGTCGAGGCCATGGCCTGCGGCACGCCCGTCGTCGCCACCCGCGCCGGCGCACTCGCCGAAATCGTAAGCAAAAGCGGCGGCGGCATCTTGGTGCCACCACACAATCCTGTGGAACTCGCCCACGGCATCAAAACCCTACTCGCCGACCCCACAAAACGCGCCGACCTTGGCCAGCGCGGCCGCGCCGGCGTCGAAGCCACCTTCGCCTGGCCCCAAATCGCCGAATCCACCGTCGGAATCTACCGCGACGTCATCGCCAAACAGCGCAAGCGCTGACGCGCTCAAAAATCTGGCACCATTTGCGATAATAAATTTTGTGGGAGACTCAGCAAACACCGAAGGCGGTCATCGCGCGCTGCAAGCGGCGGTTGCGCGCTTACGACGAGGAGTGAACATGGACCCGAAAAAACGCAAACGGCTCGCAAGCAAGGGATGGACCGTCGGCAGCGCACAAGATTTGCTCGAACTCTCCGACGAAGAAATGCAAATCGTCGAGATGAAGGCCACGCTGATCGCCGCCGTGCGCATACGCCGCGAGCGCAAAGGAATCACGCAAGCCGAGCTCGCGAAGAAAATCGGCTCGAGCATGTCGCGAATCTCCAAACTCGAAAACGGCGCATCGGAAATCAGCTTCAAACTCGCGCTGCGCGCCCTGATCGCACTCGGTGTCAGCAAAAAGAAAATCGGCGAAACCATCCTGCGCGCGACTTAGCGCCGTTTGAATCGCGAAGGCTCGTCGAAAAAGAAGTGCCCACAACTGACAAGTCCGGAGCGCTGCCCACCGCTTCAAGCAAGCAGCACTTCGCAGCAAAAAATCTCCCGAACGGTTCGTCGAACATTGCGACACGATTTGGTGTCAATGACTTGCCCTTCCCTGATTTATGAATTGATTTCGAAAATTG
Organism: Geobacter sp.; assembly: GCA_018262735.1. Lineage (GTDB taxonomy): Bacteria > Myxococcota_A > UBA9160 > UBA9160 > JADFDR01 > JADFDR01. The sequence continues at coordinate 1,005 of JADFDR010000093.1, read as the reverse complement.
CTACATCCCTCCGACTTCACCACGCTGCGCAAGCAGAGTGCGCCTGGCATTCGGTTCGGCCCTCCGCATGCAATCCAATCATTAAGTTCTGATTAGATTTGCGGAGACAGGCTTGAGTCTCCCGAAAAAAAACTCTTTCCTCCGTGCACACATGTACGGGAGTTTTTTCAATGTCGGAAAACATCAACGCAACGCTCGCAAAAGTTCCTGCTGTAACACTCGGATTCTGGGCGATCAAAATTCTCGCTACGACGCTCGGAGAAACGGGTGGCGACGCCGTTTCCATGTCCATGAATCTTGGATACTTGGTCGGCACTGCAATCTTCATGGTGCTCTTCCTCGTTGCTGGCTTCCTTCAAATCAACGCTAAAAAGTTTCACCCCTATCTTTACTGGGCAACGATCATCGCCTCTACCACCGTCGGAACGACGTTGGCTGATTTCGCCACTCGTTCCTTGGGCATCGGCTACTCCGGCGGGTCGGCACTGCTCCTGATCCTTCTGTGTGCGTCTTTGTTCGTCTGGCACAAAGCACTCGGCAGTATCGACGTGGCGTCTGTGCATACACCCAAAGCCGAGTTCTATTACTGGTTCACCATCATGTTCTCGCAAACCCTCGGCACTGCATTGGGTGACTGGACCGCGGATAGCGCAGGCCTTGGCTACCTCGGTGCCGCAGCGGTTTTTGGCGGGATGCTGCTGGTCGTTGTGATTTTGCACTTCTTCACCAACGCACCTCGAACCGGATTGTTCTGGTCCGCGTTTATCCTGACTCGACCCTTGGGCGCAGTCGTCGGAGATTTTCTCGACAAGCCAGTGACCGAGGGCGGCCTCGAAATGAGCCGGTACGCCGCAACGGGCGCATTGCTGGTCGCGATCGCTGCGTTGATTTTCCTATTGCCGCACCGTCCCGCTGAGAAAGCTCATTGAGCAGCAGCGCCCGTAGATTCTGACGCGATCCACCTCAGCCGGCATGAACATTCTCGCCACAACAATAGACCGCGAA
>JADFDR010000092.1 GCA_018262735.1 Geobacter sp. | reverse complement strand
TCGACCGGACACGGCGCGGCGGCGTGCACCATGCAGCGCAGCGACGAGACATCGTACTTCTTGCGCACGTCTTCGGGCAGCGCGAGCAAGCGATGAAACTGCGTCGGCACCATATGGCTCGTGGTGACTTTGTATTGATCGATCAAGCGCAGCATCTCTTCGGGATCCCACTTGTCGACCAACACCACGGCGTGTCCATAGTGCAACGAACTCGACGAAAACACCAGCACCGCCGTGTGATACAGCGGTGAACCACAATAGTGTACGTTGCCGTCTTCGGGCTTCAAGCCAAACATACCCAGGAACGCCGCAAGCAGCGTGCCCATGATCTCGGGCTGCAAATCGGCGAGCGCGCGCTTGACGCCCTTCGGTCGGCCCGTCGTGCCCGAGGTGTAGTTCATCACCGCACCGGCGGCGCGATCACTCGGAAGTGTCGTCGGCTGGCCCGCGGTCAATTTCGAAAACGCTTGGAAACCCGGCACGCTACCGAGCGCAAAGCAGTGGCTCGCATCGAGCTTCACTTCCATGAGCGCCGCTTCGCAAACATCGGCGAATTTGTCCGAGCCGACGAAAACCTTCGCGCCACTGTCGTTCACGATGTACGCGATCTCGGGCCCGGCGAGGTGGTTGTTGATCGGCGTGAGATACATCCCGCATTGAAAGATCGCGAGATAGAGCTGCATCATCTCGGCGCAGTTCGGCAGCACGCACGCGACGACATCGCCCTTCTTGAGACCGAGTGCGCGCAAACCGTGGCTGATCTGATTCGTCGCCGCCAAGAGTTCGCCGCGCGTCCATTCCTTTCCGTTCGGATCGACGAGCGCAAGGACGTTCGGTTCACGTTGAGCAAAGTTATAAAATCCAAGTTGCGACACAGTGGCTTCTCCTGTTCGTTTTGATTTCGCGTTTCGAGTTGCGGGTTTGAGGCCGAGTACCGAGTAGCTTGGCCGCCGCCAAGTTTCACGGGCTGATTTTCGGTTGTCGAGAATTGCGGTCTTGGTTGTGCTGCACAGATTGTTTTGCGCAGCGGCTTCAAGCCTGCGCGCAAGGCGCCGGGCAGTATCCAACAGGCGAGAAAACCTCGCAAGGCAAGCCCGGGCGTGCTAACTCCCTTCAAAATTTTTGCAGTGGAAAGCGACGACGGAAATCCGACCGCACCGCCGTAAAATTTCGCAACCAAGCCCTGCGCGAAGGAGCCGAACCGAGATGGCCGAACTCAACAAATACTCGAAACGCATCACCCAAGAAAAATCGCAGGGCGCTTCGCAGGCCATGCTCTACGCGACGGGCTTGAGTGGAGCCGATATGCAAAAAGCGCAGATCGGCGTTGCGAGCATGTGGTACGAGGGCAACCCCTGCAACATGCACTTGCTCGACTTGGGGCAGAAGGCTTCCGAGGGTGTGTATCGCGCGGGGCTCGTCGGGCGGCGCTTCAACACGATCGGCGTGAGCGACGGCATTTCGATGGGCACCGACGGAATGAGCTACTCGCTGCAATCGCGCGACCTGATCGCCGACTCGATCGAAACCGTGATGGCCGCGCATTGGTACGACGGACTGATCGCAATTCCGGGCTGCGACAAGAACATGCCCGGCTGCTTGATCGCGATGGGGCGCCTCAACCGGCCCGCACTCATGATCTACGGCGGCACGATCAAGCCAGGCCACTATCAAGACAAAACGCTCGACGTCGTTTCGGCCTTTCAGTGCTACGGCGAACTTCTCGCCGGCAACATCAACGAGCAGGATCGCAAAGCGATCATCCGCAACGCGTGCCCGGGCGCGGGCGCTTGCGGCGGAATGTATACGGCGAACACGATGGCAACGGCGATCGAAGTGCTCGGCATGTCGCTGCCCTACAGCGCCTGCACACCGGCGGAAGATCCCGAAAAAAATCACGAGTGTTTGCGCGCCGGCGAAGTGATGCTGCAACTGCTCGAACGCGATCTCAAACCGCGCGACATCATGACGCGCGATGCGTTTTTGAACGCGATGGTCGTGACGATGGCGCTCGGCGGCTCGACAAACGTGGTGTTGCACTTGCTCGCGATGGCGCGCGCCGTCGGTGTGTCGCTCGAACTCGCAGATTTTCAAGCCGTGAGCGATCGCACGCCGCTGCTCGGCGACTTAAAGCCAAGCGGCAAATACGTGATGGAAGATTTGCACAACGTCGGTGGCGTGCCGGCGGTGGTGAAGCTCTTGCTCGACCAAGGAATGCTCAACGGCGATTGCATGACTGTCACCGGCCACACGCTCGCCGAAAACGTGGCGGGCCTGCCCGCGCTGCGCGCCGGCCAAGAGGTCGTGCGCCCGCTCAGCACTCCAATCAAAGCCACGGGCCATATCCGCATCCTGCACGGCAGCCTCGCGCCCGACGGTAGCGTCGCGAAAATCACCGGCAAAGAAGGCGTGCGTTTCTCGGGACACGCATTAGTGTATGACTCCGAAGAAGCCATGCTCGCCGCGCTCGAGCAAGGCAAGATCACCAAAGGTTCCGTGATCGTGATCCGTTACGAAGGACCGAAGGGTGGGCCGGGAATGCCCGAGATGCTCACACCGACTTCGGCGATCATGGGTGCGGGCCTCGGCGAGCATGTGGCTCTTCTCACCGACGGAAGATTTTCGGGCGGCTCGCACGGTTTCATCATCGGTCACGTCGCCCCCGAAGCCCAAGAAGGCGGCCCGATCGCACTCGTGCGCGACGGCGACACGATCCACATTGACGCCGAAACCAATCGCATCGACGTGGATTTGAGCGCCGAAGAACTCGCACAACGCCACAAAGCCTGGCAGGCTCCACCACTCAAGGCCACGCGCGGCACGCTCTACAAGTACATCAAGAACGTGAAGTCGGCGTCGATCGGCTGCGTCACCGACGAGTGACGCGAGGAGCTGACAAAGCGCGGTGTTGCGTTTTTGCAAACCGCAGCGTTTCCCTCACGGATCGCCGGGATCGCCGACAAGTTGCTGATCCAGACTTGCGCGTTGGATCTGCGCGAAAGCAGATAGCCTCGTCCGGATTATGGGTGTAGACTGCGTCGCATCAAATCCATCCGAACGAACGCACCCAGAAAAAATCAAGACACCAAATCGAGTATCGGCGAATCCGCAGCCTGCTTTCTTGAGGGAAAGACCCTTCTGAAGTACACGCCCTGAGCTTCTTGAAAAAACGCCGATTCTTTTGCAACTAGCGCAGCAAGTTGCCGATTTGAGCCTGCACCCGCCATCCATTCATCGAACATGCATCGAACCACCGCAAAAGCGGATAGCCCGCGCACAGAGCTTCGTATAGAATGCGGCTTCTCCTGCATGCCTGCGCGCATGCAAGCGGGGCAACGCAAACAACAACACAAGATCCAACGACCACCAAGCGACACCAGCGAGCGACAGGCAGCAAACAACGATCATCCATAGCGGACCGTGCCATGCCGCTTACGCTCCGCCGCTGCGATTGGTTTTTCACGGAGGCCACAATGAACCAAGCAAATCGCCAAGACTCACGCACGAACGGAATACACACGTTTGTGTTTACTAGCCTGCTCGTCCTCGGGACACTTCTGCTCGGCGGGCGCGCCGAAGCGACCGTCACCATCTCCTCTACCAATCGCGCCAACTTCAAACTGCTTGCCATGGTGCAAAAGCCCACCGTCGAAAATCCCGCCAATGTCTTCCATTACGACATTGATCAATACAAAGTCACAAACAAGGAAATGCTGCAGATTCTCTCGGTGAAGTATCCCAGTGCCAATCTTCCCGGCACGCGCCTAACGATCGTCGACGGCGGAGAGGGGTTCGTCCTCGTTTTCCCCAGCGGTTCGACACAACTGGTCGGCGAGCTTACCTGGGGCCCGGGGCCCGTCGCAGCTGCCGAGGGGATCAACAACACGCTCCAAGGCACGCTGCGGCAAAGAATGTTCGGAGCCATCGGCCTCAACATGTTGCTCAACGCGAACTATCAATTCGCCCTCGTGGGCGGAGGCACAGTGACCCGTAACAAGAAAGGCGCCGAAGAGGCTCGCGCTGCGCGCCTCAAGCTTTTCGGTCCCGGGAAGCTGAATGGCCGCGCCGCGTACCTGACGGGAGCCGTTTCGGGGCAATATCAAGACTAAAACACGGACAACACAAAAAAGAGTAATCTGATTTTTGTATCGACCTTCACAACCTCAAAATCGAGGAATCAAAAATGAAAAACGCATCCCGACAATTTCTTCTTGGCTTTGGAACTCTCGCAATCCTGCTTGCGGTGAGCACTTCGGCGCATGCCGCGAACAGTGTCCGATTTGCACTCACTGCGACCGTGCAGGGCCCTACCGTCGAAAAACCGGCAGGGGTTTTCACACAAAAAGTCACCCCATTGCAAATCACGAACAAAGGGATCTTGAAGTTACTCGGAATCGTGTATCCCGCCGCGCTTACGCCGGGCGCCGTGCTTTCGATCCTCAACTCGGGTCAGTTCGTCATCAACGACAAGCATGGTTCTGTGTTGCAGCTCGTAGATCCTTCAATCCTGAAGACAGAGACCTCCGCTCCTCCCGTCTCCAAAGGTGTCGACGACCAGAATCTAGGAAACAATCACTTCCAGCATCGAATGTTGAAAACCCTCATTCTGGCCGCCTCCGGAGGCAATACCTTCTCCCTGGCTTGCGACACGGTTTACAAAAAGGATGAAAAAGCGATGGCTTACATCCTTACGACCACAACGATCACTGCCATCGGCACGGGAAAGCTCGACGCTCAAGACAGCTACCTGGAAGGCAAGGTCATCTTGCACTCCGAAGCATTCTAAGGAACCTCGGATCCATTCCATTTGCCGCGAATCAGGACTGATGTTTTCCGTCGGAGGAAAATGCCTCGTCTTTCGAAAGCAGGATGGATCAGAGGCTCCCTAACCACACTCAAACGAGTTCGGTCCGGACGCAGCCCCTGAAGCCCGCGCGGCATCTCTTGCAGGCACGCAGGCTTTGGAGCCCGCGCTTTCGCGCGCACAATGCCCAAAATCGATAGACCGATCTCATCTTTGCCTATAAAATCTGCGCGTGCGGCCGAAGTATGGGGGAAGCCGCGCACTTGCCGGTAGCGCGCCGGCTCTGCACCACAAAACGAAACAACACCAAACTGCGTTTCATGAAGCCTTCCAAAGATTTTTGGAAGAAGGAGCCGCTTTCATGTCGATCTACACCAAACCGTCGCGAAGCTTGCCTCTCGGATTTGCCATTGCGCTGATTACACTTCTTTTTGTCGATGTCGCACACGCGATCGGCATCACGCACATCGGCCTCGTGAAATTCACGCTGACGGCGGAGATCCAGCAACCAAGCGTCGAAGTGCGCCCGGGCATCTTCGAAAGCAAACTCACGCGAGTCCGAATCACGAACAAGGAGTTGCTCAAGAACTACCTTGCTTCCTCCTATCCTTCCGCCGCAACTCGCGGTGCCCGATTGGTGACCGCAGGAGCACAGCTCCGAATCGCCAACGCGGCAGGCACAGTCCTCGACATCGTGGACGCCGGAAAACTCAAGGTCGCAGCCTCACCGACACCCGTGCAGAACGGCATCCAAAACAATCTATTGACCCGCTTCGAGGGATCGCTCGTCGGCATAGGCACTTCGGCGCTTTCCGTCGCCGGGCCGAACAGTTTCTCCCTCGAAGGGCCGCTCCGAGGCAAGTACGTCTCCCGGGAGCCGTGGCAAACCCGTTCGTACAGCGCCCAGATGGCGGGCGGCGGAGTCATCGGCGGGCAAAACAGTTTTGTGTTTGGAGACGTAACGTGGGATGAGTGGGTCTTCATTGCAATATAAATGCGCTGACTCGCACCGACACAATTTCGAGACAATCCACAGGAGATCACCATGAGCCTGAAAAAAAGCACCCTCTTTCTTGGAATTCTTTTTGCCGCGGCAAGCTTTGCCGTGGCGCATCCTGCACAAGCAAGTTCCAAAGTGCAGATTGCACTCACTGCAACGACGCAGTTGCCGCCTGTCTCGATCAGTGCGACGGAAGTCGAATACCGAACACAAAAGTTCAAAATTACCAACAAAGATATCTTGCAAGCCCTTACCCTACGCTATCCCGATGCACTCTTTCGCGGCGTCACGCTTACGCTCGCCGACTCGGGAGAATTTGAAATCCGCAATCCCGGCGGAGAACTGCTCACGACGATCGCTCTCGTGCACTTGCGCATGGACGGCGTAAGCCCACAAGTCGCCCACCTCGTCTCCAACACGGCAACCGGAGTCGACACCTACAAGAACATCTCTGCGCAGTACCGCTTTGCGCTAAACCTCGCGACGGCATACGCGTTCGAGATCCGTGGAGGACAGTCCGGCCAACGCCAAGAAAAACCCGACGTCGAGACATGGATTTATCGGTATCAACTCGCCGGATTGGGTGCCTGGATGGGACGCCAAACTCTCATCGAAGGCAGGATCGTCGTCGTCGGTCGCAACATCGTCACCCTCTCCTAGGCAACCTCGGCTCCATTCCGTTTTCAAATCACCGACGGAAATCAGGGTTGGTGCCTTCCCTCGGTGAAAAAACAATCTGCGTTCACGAAGCGGAATCGACAGCGACTCCTTCGGCGCTGTCGAAGCGCGTTCGTCTGTTCTCGCTTTTTCGGATTCGGTGCAAAGTTCATAAAAAATCGAAACGCTCCGTTGCGGCCCCCGACTTCGTACAGCACAATGCCGCACGTCATGCGCAAACAACCTCAAAAAACCCGCGT
>JADFDR010000091.1 GCA_018262735.1 Geobacter sp. | reverse complement strand
CATGCACCCGCGCGCGCAAGTCCTCCAAGCTCACGCGCAATTTCGCAGCTTCAATCTCCTCGCGCTTGCGATCTAGAATTTCTGCAAGAACGCTCATGTGAATTTCACTTCCCGTATTTCGCGGTTTCGCGAATCAGGTGTTCGAGTTTCGTCCGCGCTGCACCGGAATCGATACTTTCGGCAGCGCGCGCAATCCCCTCTTCCAAATCCGCCGCAACGCCGGCCACCCAAATGGCCGCAGCAGCATTGATCAAAACGATATCGCGCCGCGCACCGCCTTCGCCGGAGAGCACCGCTTGCAAAATGGCAGCGTTCTCTGCGGCATCCCCCCCGCGTAGCGCACCGCCAAGCGCACGTGAAACACCGAGCTTCGACGGATCGATCGTCATCTTGCAAATCCGTCCGCGATCCAGATGCGCGGCTTCGGTCATGCCCGTCGTCGTAATCTCGTCGAGTCCGTCATCTCCATGCACGACGAGCGCGCGTTCCGCTCCCAGCAGCAAGAGAGCACGCGCAATCGGTTCGACGAGCGACGCTGCATACACGCCGACGACCTGATACTTCACCGCAAGCGGATTGAGCAGAGGCCCGAGGCAATTCATAATCGTGCGCACGCTCAGCTCTGCTCGTACCGGCGCAACGAATCGCATCGCAGGATGTGCACGTCGCGCAAAGAAAGGCGCAATGCCAACGCGCTCCAACACGGCAAGCGATTCTTTCACCGAAAGATCGACCTTCACGCCAAGTGCTTCAAGAACATCGATGCTTCCGGAACGGCTCGATGCCGCACGATTGCCGTGCTTGGCAACCGAGACTCCCGCACCGGCCACAACGAAAGCCGCCGTCGTCGAAATGTTGAACGTCTCAGCGCCGTCACCGCCGGTACCACATGTATCGACGGTGTTCGGGCTTGGTGCAATGGCGTGCTCGCCACGCGCCCGCATCGCTCGTGCAGCCGACACAATTTCGTTTACGCTTTCGCCCTTCGTACGCAAGGCAACCAAAAGTGCGGCAATCTGCACGGCGGACGCTCGCCCGTCCATGATTTGACCAAAGGCAGCTTCGAGAAGTTCTCCCGGAACCTCCTCACGGCGCACTGCGATCGCGATGGCTTCACCCACACTCATGATGGACCTGGGATCCGGGGTTCCGCCGCTTCACAGCGCTTCAAAAAATTCTTGAGCAAGTCTTTCCCGTGTGCCGTGAGAATCGATTCGGGATGAAACTGCACACCTTCGATCGGCAGCGTACGGTGGCGCACACCCATGATCTCTCCATCGTCGGTACGCGCGATCACTTCCAGCGAGTCCGGGCAAGACGATCCTTCGATCACGAGCGAGTGATAGCGCGTCGCTTCAAATGGCGAGGGCAGACCAGCAAACACACCTTGGTGTTGATGATAAATCTTGGATGTTTTTCCATGCATCAACTGCTTTGCCGAAACGATCTTGCCCCCAAACTCTTCGCCGATCGCTTGATGTCCGAGACAAACACCCAAGATTGGAATCCCCCGCTCCGCAAAGGCGCGGATCGCAGCCTTGCACACACCTGCGTCTTTTGGCGCACCCGGCCCAGGCGACACCACGAGCCCGTCGGGGCACTTCGCGAGCAGCTCGTCCAGCGTGCAAACATCGTTGCGCACGACCTCGACCGCTGCACCCAGTTCACCCAAATACTGCAACAAGTTGTAGGTAAACGAATCGTAGTTATCGATGATCAAAAGTCGCACGGACATCGCTGCTCTTTCCTACACTTTTTTGCGTCGAATCTCCGCGATCGATTCACAGACTTCCCTTTTGCGCGAGTTCGATCGCGCGCATCAACGCCTTCGCCTTGTTCACAGTCTCTTGGAATTCCGCTTCAGGATCGGAATCGGCGACCACGCCCCCGCCCGCTTGCACGACGATCTCCTGATCGTGAATGAACATAGTGCGAATCGTGATCGCCATATCCATGTTGCCAAAGTAGTCGATGTAACCAATACAGCCACCGTAGAAGCCGCGTCGCACGCTTTCGAGCTCGTCGATAATCTCCATCGCACGCACTTTGGGCGCGCCCGAGAGCGTGCCGGCGGGAAACGTCGCACGCAGCACGTCGAGCCAATCGAGGCCTGCGCGCAAGCGGCCCTGCACATTCGATACGATGTGCATGACATGCGAGTAGCGCTCGACGGTTGCATACTCATTCACACGCACGGAACCCATTTCCGCCACACGCCCAATGTCGTTGCGTCCAAGATCGACGAGCATCAAATGCTCTGCTCGTTCCTTGGGATCAGCAAGCAGATCCGCTTCGAGTTCTAAATCTTCCGCTTCCGTTCTGCCACGTTTGCGTGTACCCGCAATCGGACGCACGTCGATTTGACCATCTTCGAGGCGCACCAAAATTTCGGGCGACGATCCAACGAGCAGATTTTCTGCACAGCGAAAATAAAAAAGATAAGGGCTCGGATTGATCAAACGCAGCTGCCGATAAATCGAAAACGGATCGACGCGAAGCGGCACATAAAAGCGTTGCGATGGAACCACCTGAAAAATATCACCACGCCGAATGTATTCTTTCGCCTTACGCACGATCTCGTGATAACCCTCGCGCGTGGCGCTTGCACGCACGACCAGATCGTCCGCAATCGGTGTCGGCTCTGGCTCCGGAGCGAGTGGCGTCCTCAGTCGACACACAACAGCGTCAAGCGCCTCAACCTCCCGCCGATAGATCGTCGCCAGATCCGCTTCGCTGCAGCGCGCACTCTCCACCTCCACCATGCGCACGATCGACATCTTATGGCGCAGGTTGTCGTAGACCACGACGGTTTCTGGAATGATGAAATACACTTCCGGCGCACCGAACTCATCTGGGTTTCGATCCGGAATTTTCTCGACGAAACGCACCCAATCCCAGCTTACTGCGCCGACAGCGCCGCCGACAAAACGCGGAAGATCCACACCTTCGATTTCGACCGGCCTCGCGGCCGCCATGCGCTCGCGAAGCAATTGCAACGGGTCGCCCGACACCGAAAAGCGTCGAGTTTCGCAACCCTCGGTCCACTCGACATCGGTACCACGCGAACGAAACATCGCGCGCGCGCCCGTGCCGATGAAGCTGTAGCGCGCCCACTTCTCTCCACCCTCGACCGATTCGAGCAAAAAGCTCGTCTTGCCATCGTCAAGGCGACGAAACACCGAAAGGGGAGTGTCCATATCCGCGAGCATTTCACGCACGAACGGGATTCGATTGCCGCGCGCACTCAGGGCTCGGAATTGTTCAAAACTCGGACAGAACAAGTGGCCTCCGAACCCCATCAGAAATGCGCGACTCGACCCCGGTGGCGCGCTGTCACGAGAAATTTCACAGCGGCTTCTCGCGTCGTGCTGCGCCCGAGCGGGCTTCGCGGCTAAAGGGACGGATTGGGTCTTGGCCAAGACCCATTAAAGTGTAGCGTAAATCAAAACGCGGTCCGCGATTGCGATGATCGGAAACCGCAACTTGAACGGCCCAACAGCGACACTGAGAAATGTACTCCACCCCTGCCCTCTGGCTCAGCATCTCATTGATCACGAATGCATAATTGGCGTCGTAGAGCAGTGCCCACTGTGCGTGTACCGCCCAGCGCCCGTTGAGCGATATTTGGTGAATGCGATCGAAGTCGGGATCGACGTGACGGAAACGATCGTGATACGGGTAATCTTCAAAGAAGAGCGGCAACTCGCGACGATAACGGTATGCAATCTTGAGATCGTCACCCTTCTTCGAGGAAAAGCCAACCTGCAACAATCCTTCGTCGATGCGGTTGGCTTCGAGATCGTAACTCGTGATGAAACGAAGATTCATCCCGTCCGTTGGATACAAACTGCCCTGCAAGGCAACGAGTCCCCAGTCGCTACCGACGAAGTTGTATTGCGCCGTCAACTCAACGTCGCCGAAGAGACGCGATCCATTTTCACCGTCGACAAAGAAGCGATTTCCAAGACCGAAGAAGGCTCCGTGAGTTCGACCAATACGATCGGACGGATCGCGAGTAATACTCTCGGTAGCCAGTTGTCGGAGGCGTCCTTGCTCGATCGCGGCGTTCGGCACAAAGAGCGGATTGTCGTCTTGATCGCGATCCTGCACGAACACGTAACCAAGCTTGGGTTCGATCCAGTGCCGCACCGTCTTCGACGAAAACGGCAACGTAAATTCACCTTTCAAACGCGTGCGCAAATCGAGCCGCGCCGTCATCAAGCCACGCTGATCGCTACCCTGAAAACGTGAGGAATAGAACGTCTGGTGATAACCAAGCTCGGGATACACCTCAAGAAAGTCGAAGAATCGGAGCGGCACACCAATGCGCGGATTCATCACAAAACGATGACCTCGATCCGCCAGCAACTCACCTTCTTGATAGATGCCGTCACCCTCGGTGCCGCCAATGCCATTGTCCATGTGCGGATCGAACCCTGTGCGCACCCCGAACATATCTCGCTCACGCACATCTGCGGTGCCATCGACACCCGTATCGTAGAATTGACCCTTGATTGCGGCGCCAAGTCCGTGCGACGCGTCCTTCGGATCACCCCAAGCGCGGAAGTACGTATACGACGTATCCATCGATGTCACCACGAAGGGAATCGGTGTCGCATGCGGTAGCGCAGTCCAGCTCACGCTCGGCAACTGCTGCAAAACAGCGTGATCCCGATCGTCGTCGTCCGGACTCTGCAAGTCGTCGGCAAACGCCATCTCCGCCACAAATCCGTGTCGCGCACCTTTCCCAAAACGCTTCGTCAAGAAGGCTTGCGACTCGATGAAGCGCGCGCTGCGCAAATCTCCCTCGACGTCGTGAAAGTCATACACATAATCGTTGTCAGATACCGCCGTCACGTCCGCTTTGAAACGCCAATCTTTTGGCAAGAACTGATCATGCGTCCACTGCGCCGCCCAGCGATCGTCCGAATACGGCGTCTTAGCGTCGCCTTGATTCACGTCGCTGTCGTGGATGTACGCAAGGTGCAAAGCACCTTCGGAGCGCTCACCAAAGACATATTCGAGATCCGTCATCGGATGAAAGCCGCGTTGAAAATCAAATTGCGGCGTGAACGTCAAATTGATGTTTTCGCGCGCAGCCCAAAAAAACGGCACGCCCACTTCGTCCGAACTCAAGGTGGGGAAAAGGAATCCCGTGCTGCGCTCGGTCTTGACTGGGTAAATCATCCACGGGAGCCAAACCACGGGCACGCCAAGCACGTCGAACGTCGTATTGCGCATCGTGCCATAGCCTTCGACTTCCACCTTGGCCTTCTCGGCACGAATCTGCCAGGGATCCGGCGAAACCCCTTCCGGACAACGGCAAGTCGAGAATTTTGCATTCTCGACTTCATACTTGCGCTCGTCGGTTTTTGCGATCTTGGTGCCCGACATGCGAAAGCCGCGCCCCTCGCTATCGACCCAACCATCAAACACAGTTCCGCGTAGGGTATCGATATTGAAGGAGAGGACCTGAGCGTTTACCTGCTCGCCCCCTTCATTGACCAGCACGTTGCCCGTAGCGACACCTTTTCGTGTCGTATTGCTAAAACTCACCCAATCTGCCTTCAGCGTGCGCGCACCTTGCACGATGCGCACATTGCCGCGTGCAATATAAAGATCTCGCTCACGCTCGTGCTCGATCGAGTCCGCCACGATATCGAGCGGCTCGCCCTCCGCCGGCGTTGCCACGATCGCCGTGTCGCTCACCGTCACCGGCGCGTGTTCTTCCTGCGCTCGCGCAACCGCTCCGTACCCGACGAGAAACAGCCCCAGCACGCCGAAACAAGTCCGGATCACAAAACCACACGCTCGAAAATGAAGTCGCATTCGAAAAATCCACATCTTGGCGAACCACGCTAACAGAGCGGACTTTCTAAGAAAAGGACAGAATGCGGGATTCGTCCCCACCGCCGGAACTAATCCCCGTCAAGGCACGCCGAGAGTTGCTCGAGATCCGGCGTAATCAAGACATCGTCGACAAGGCGCAAACGTTTTTGCTCGAAGAGAAGATTGAGGCCACGATGCACATCGAGCATCGGCATGCCTGCCGCTTCCGAGAGAATCCGCAGCGTCGTGCGAATCTCTGCACCTTCCTGCCCCGGCTTGGCTTGCTTGATCAAAATTTGCACGATCGGTCGCAAGAGGTCATCGACACCGACGGCTTCGAGGCGTTTTTCAAGTTCGATCACGCGTGCCGCAAGACGGCGAATCACGCGAATCGCAATTTCTGGATTTTCGACGCACAGATTCTGAAACGTCAGCGCATCGAGTTCGAGGACTTGCGTTTCACTCACGGCGACCGCGCGAAACTTGCGCTGCTCACCGAGCACGACTCCCATCTCACCGAAAAACTGTCCTGGCCCCAATCGACCAAGCACACGTTGTCCACGCGAACTGAGGCGCACCAATTCGACTTCGCCCGATTGAATGATGTACAAGTACTCGCCCGGATGACCTTCATCGAAGATGATTTGTCCCTCGCGGAACGAACGTTCGAACGCGCGTCGGATGCGAAAACTCGTATCTTCCGGTGCTGGCTTGCTCAGAGCGTCCTCCATGTCTTTTCGATTCCGCGCCACCCACCGCGATCACCAAATCCATCCGGCATTTTGGATCAGGTGACTTCGGTGCAGCGGCTTTCAAGAATTCATCAAATGGCCTGGGATATCGCGTGCAACAGGCTCGGTTTCGACCGGTTTCCTCTTCGCCTTTAGCCTTTCGCTTTCACGTCGGCAGAAGTCGGTTCTTTCCGTGGAACACGCGCGCGCGCTACAAGTTTTTCAATCATCCGCTCGTCGGCCACGCCAAGATGCATGAAACGCACATACCCTTCTGCGTCGATCACGATCGAAGTCGGAAACGAACGCACCCCGTAGG
>JADFDR010000090.1 GCA_018262735.1 Geobacter sp. | reverse complement strand
AAAAGCGAAAAGAAGAAGATGGCAGAGCGTCTCGCGCAGGTGCGCGGTGATCGCTCGCAGCGTCAATTTGCCCGTGATCTCGGTGTGTTCCAACAGAACGTGAACCGCTACGAGAGTGGCACCACGCCGCACACCGACTTTTTGATCACCTTGGCCATGAAAGAAGACGTCTCGCTCGATTGGCTTCTGCTCGGAAAAGGCAAGATGACGAAGCGCTAAATCGTGGAGTCGCTTGCGCAACTGCAATCGAGCGACTCTCGAGTGTGAAATACGGTTCTTGGAACCGTGACGAGTACCCGTTCGGGATCCTGTATCAGGATCCCGAACTTGTTTTTGGCTCCGACGACTCGATCTCCATGGGAAGCGACGGTGCCGCACCCTCCTCGACGAGCGCAGAAATCACGCGATCGATCGCTCCGCGAACTTCGTAATCGCTGCGTCGGTAACCGTTTACGATGATCGAGAATGCCAACTCGTCACCTGAGTGTGTCGTCGCGTAGCCCGACAAAGACGACACTTGGTTCAACAGGCCCGTTTTCGCACGCACCGCGCCCGCGATGCCGTTGGCTCGCTTCTTGAGCGTGCCGTCGCCGCCGGCGATCGGAAGTGCAGAATAAAATTCGGGACCAAAGCGAAACGATCGATCGGCTGCGCGCAATACCTGCACCAAAGCGCGTGGCGAAACCTGATTCTGGTAACTCAAGCCAGAACCATCGACGAGCCGGAGGAGACTTAGGTCAAGCCCAAGCTTTGCAAGCTCGTCGCGCAAAACCGGAAGCCCGTTCTCCCAACTCCCTGCCTCTCCCGTCGCATCGCGCCCAAGCGCTTTGACCAGGGCTTCACCCATGAGATTGTTGCTGTGTTTCATGAACACACGCACGATTTCGGCGAGCGATTTTCCGTCGAAGACAGCGAGCCGATGCGCGTTTGGCGGCACGATTCCCCAACGCGTCGCCCCCACAACGGAAATCCCGACGGCCTCGAGCTGCATCCGAAACACGGCCCCGGCATAACGCACGGGATCGACCACGCTGCGATATTCGGTATGCACTTCACCACCGACGGGAAGATTGCCGGTGACTCCCACTACTTCCGCGTCGTCGCCACTCTGCCGAATCACCGCCAGCGAATCGCGGCTCGACGGCAGCCCCGACGTACCTTGATTGCGAACACGAAATAGCGACACCGGCGGATCGAGACTCACACGCAGCGGCGCACCCGGCGCGGAGCCCGGCCGCACTGCAACCGCAAAGGCGCCATAATTCGCATTGATCGCGCTCACCGGCGCGAAATACGCGCGCGCCGACACACCGTTCCAGGTCGGATTCCAATGCACGCGATCAAAGGCAGAATCATCGAGCACGAGATCGCCGCGCACTTTGCGCAACCCCGCGCGATACAGATCCGCAGCGATGCGCCAATAATCTTCGGACGTCAGCGAAGGATCGCCGTTGCCGTAAAGCACGAGCGTCTCGACTTCGCCCGCATCGTCCGGCGGCGCATCGGTGTAGATCAGCGTCGGAAAACGATACGTCGGCCCAAAATGCGCAAGCGCCGCTGCCGCAGTCAGAATTTTTTGATTCGATGCCGGCGTAAACACATGATCTGCATCGTGCGCAAAAAGTTCCGTACCGTCGGAGCGGCGCACCACGAGCATTCCAATCTCGGCACGCTCGAAAGCGGGCTGGCGCAACATCTTCTCGATACGCTGCGCCAAAGCGTACGTCTCTTCGCCCTGCACCGTCGAAGCCTGCGTCGCATTGCTCCCGCCAAGAAGCAACCCCACCACCAAAAACATTTCGAGCACACGCCGCAACTTCGACTCCTTCGCCGGCTTCGCTTCGTCCGACGGTTCTGCACATCCACTCGCAGTGGCGTGACTGCGTCACGCTTCGGTTTCACGGGTTTCTCATCTTTGTCACAAAAAGGAAGCTCTTGCTTGACTCGTTTCAGCTTATCCTTGAGTCTGCAACAGATCAATTTTCGCGCGAGCGCGCAGCGACGGCAAAACCTGCAACGAAATCGCAAACACGAACGAAAAAAGAACGAGGTGCATCGGTGCTGAATTGGATTTGGTTGGGATTGATTTTGATCTCGATCGTGTTTGCGGCGTTCACCGGAAAAATGGAAGCCGTATCGACGGCCTCGATGACGACTGCCAAGCAAGCCGTCGAGTACGTGATCGGCCTCGTCGGTCCGATGGTGTTCTTCCTCGGCTTGATGCGGATCGCTCAGGATGGCGGCCTCTTGCTTGCAATCGCGCGCGGCTTGCGTCCCGTCATGCGCCGCCTCTTCCCCGACGTACCGACCGAACACCCGGCGATGGGCGCCATGATCATGAACATGGCATCGAACATGCTCGGTCTGGGCAATGCCGCAACACCTTTTGGGCTCAAGGCGATGATCGAGCTTGAGCGCATCAATTCCCGACCGGGCGTGGCGACGAATGCCATGGCGCTCTTTCTTGCGATTAACACTTCAAGCATCACGCTGTTTCCGCTGGGTGTCATTGCGGTGCGCACATCGCTCGGTTCCACCGCACCCGGTTCCATTTTCTTACCCACGCTGGTTGCCACCGCCTGCTCGACAACGATCGGTGTCATCGCAGCAATTTTGCTGAGCAAACTTCCCTCTTACCGCGCCGACAAGTTCCCCATCTCTACTTGCAGCACAACGGACGATGCCGCCAACCGCGCCGCTTCGGAAACTGCGATCGAATATGGCCCAACGCAAGCTCCAGCCCCGATGGGCGGAATGCAGCGACTCTTTTTGGTGTCTTTTGGCTTGCTCGTGCTTATCGGTCTCGCTTTGGAAGTGCACGAGCGCATGGCAACGCAGTCGGCCGTCGAAATTCTCAAAACGATGAGTCCACACTGGCTCGTGCCCGCCTTGATCGCAGCACTTCTCCTCGTTGGATTTGCCGGACGCGTGCGTGTATACGAATCCATGGTCGAAGGCGGCCGCGAAGGTTTGCAGGTCGCAGTCAAGATCGTGCCCTTCTTCGTGGCCATTTTGGTTGCCGTCGGCATGTTCCGCGCATCCGGCGCAATGGACTTCTTGCTGACGGGCCTTGCGCCGCTTACGTCACTTATCGGTGTACCCGTAGAAGCGCTTCCCGTCGCGCTGCTGCGTCCCCTTTCCGGCGGTGGCAGCTTTGCGCTGATGTCGGAAACGATGGCGACCTATGGCCCGGATTCCTTCATCGGCGTGCTCGTGAGCACCCTCCAAGGCTCGACGGAAACCACCTTCTACGTACTCGCACTCTACTTGGGCGCGGCGCGCGTGCGACATGGCCGCCACACGTTGCCCGCTTGCTTGCTCGCAGATCTCGCCGGATTTTTGGCTTCTGTCGCAGCTTGCCATTTCTTCTTTCGCGGTCTTGCGTGATGGAGCGTGTCATGATCGGAGATGCCGAAATCGAGCGCCAAATCCGACTTCTCACGCAAGCGACACTCAAGCAAGACGTTCTCGCAATCCTGCCGATCGTCGCCGGAATCGGCCTGCGCCGCTTTTATCGCGTGCGCGTTCTCGGCCCGCCACACCATTTGATTGCCCGCGTTGAAATGCCGGAAGATCCCAAAAATCGGCCTTCCGGTATCGCGCCCGAACCCGCGCTCGAACCTCTGCGCAGCTATCTCGAAACGCATGGATTGCCCGTGCCGAAGTCCTACGCGAGCCACAAAAAGATCGATCTGCTCGAAGATCTCGGTGACACATCTTTGCAAAAGGCCGCCTCTGCAGCGACGCCCGAGTTTCGTCGCACCCTCTACGACGAAGCCTGCGACCTCGTGGCGCGTTTGCAGGAACTCACACCGGACGCCAACATACCGGCCTTCGCACGGCAACTCGACACTCATTTGTTTCAGTACAAAGCCAACCTTTTTCTCGAATGGAGTGTACCGGCAGCACTGGGTCGCAACGCGAGTGTGGCAGAAACGGAGGTCGTGCACGAAGCCTTTGCGCTGATCGTAGCCACCTCGCTCAGCGCGCCCCAAAAGCTCGCGCACCGCGACTTTCAAAGCGCAAATCTCTTCCTACGCAAAAACGCGTTGCCGGGATCCCGCCTGTGCATGATCGACTTTCAAGGTGCTTTTCTCGCGCCGCCCGAATACGATCTCGTTTGCCTGTTGCGCGATTCGTACGTCGAACTCTCCGACGAAGAAGTCGTAGAGCACCTCGCACGGATTCGCCTCAAGCTTCCGGACACGCCGTCGATCGAACACATGCACGAACGCTTCGATCTTTTGACGCTCAGTCGCAAAGCCAAAGATCATGCGCGGTTTTTGTATGCCGCAAAAACGCGCAATCAGCGACACCTTCTTGCGTATGTCCCCACGACCCTGCGCTATTTGCGAACTGCCGCGGCACGGCTTGCAGCGCGCGACGCGCGACTGACTCGCTTTGCAGATCTTCTCGCAAGCTTTCCGGATACGAACACGCCGAGCCACGCAGCATCGCCGCCCACAACCTCTGGCAAAACTTCCTCCACCGTCGAAAAAGCCAGCACGGGATCGAAATGCGTGCATTGATTCTTGCCGCCGGACTCGGCACACGTTTGCGCCCGCTGACACACCTTCGTGCCAAGCCTGCTCTACCGGTGCGCGGCATTCCTATTTTGGCAACGCTACTCCGGCTTCTCGACGAAAACGAAATTCGCGAAGTGATGATCAACACACACCATTTGCCGGAATCGATTCACGACGTCGTAGAACGCTACTGCCCCTCGCGCATGCAGGTGCAATTTTCGCACGAATCGACTCTGCTCAACACGGGAGGTGCGATACGGCGCGTCGTCGACTTCTTGCGCGACAGCGATCCATGTCTCGTGCTCGCAGGCGATATGTTGCTCGATTGCGACTTGCGTGCGTTCCTCGCCGCACACCGCGCAGAAGAAAACGCCATCACCCTTCTGCTCCGCGACGATCCACGCATGGCACGTTTCGGCAGCATCGGCATTGATACACAAAAATGCGTACGACGCATTGGCAAACGCTTCGATCTTGGAGGCGAATCTTCGCGCGGCCTCTATCTGAGTGTCACCGCCATTGCCTCGCGCGCACTCGCCACCTTGCCCGCGCGTGAGGTTTTCAACCATCTCGACGACTGGATCTGTCCGCAGCTCCAAGCCGGCGCGCGCGACATTCGCGCCCAACTTTTCCCTGCCGACGCATGCGCAGCAGGGCGCACGCTCACTCCACGAGCCGGGGAGCACACGCTCGCCCCGCAACCGACCTCGAGCGCAGCCCCTTTCGCAATCCATCCGCACGCAACCTCGCCCGTGCGTGCTACGCAAGAAGCGCATCTCGCCCACCCTCTCCTCAAAACCACAGCGCCGGAGAAAGGCACGCAACCCCAGCCCTCGCCCCTTTCCGTTGCTACCTCGCCCGCCGTTTCTCCGTCGACTCCCTTGGTCTGGGAGCCGGTCGGCACCTTGACCGAATATTTCGATGCGAACTTTTTCTTGCCGCCGGCTTACAATGCAAAACTCGATACGTGGGCAAAGCAAGACGGTGCGACTCTCGGTACAAATTTCGTGATCGGCCCCACAGCGCAAATTGGAACCGATGTCCATCTTGAGCAAGTCGTCGTTTGGGATGGCGAGCGAGTGCCAAGCGGACAGCGACTGCGCCGCGGCGTTTTTGCCGGTGGTCAGTTTCATGCTTGTCCGGTGGAAGCAAACTCTACAACATAACCACGAGGTGAACGACAACCTGCGCACGATCCATCCTACGCAGAAAAGTTTACGACACACCGTTTGACACTCCGCCGTTGCACCTCGTGCAGCGACACAGAAAAAGGACAGTCTGAATCGTGACAGAAATTGTTTTCATCGGAACCGGAGATGCATTCGGCGCAGGAGGCCGACGTCAGTCTGCGATCTTCGTGCGCACGAGCCTTGGCGCCGCATTGCTCGATTGCGGCGGCACGACGGGGACAGGAATGAGCGAGCTTGGCCTTGCACGCAACGAAGTCGACGCCATTCTGATTTCCCACTTTCACGGCGATCACTTCGCAGGCATTCCAGGCTTCTTGCTCGCGAGCTTGTATGAAGATCAGCGCAAACACCCACTCATAATCGCCGGACCGCCGCAAATCGAAACTCGCGTGAAGCGCTTGGCGCAAATCATTGGTTACGGCATCGAAGATCGCGAGTGGAGTTTTCCGATCGAATTCCAAGAACTACGCCCCGGCAGCGAAAAGGAAATCGGGCCGCTGCGCGCGCGAAGTTTTGAAACTTTCCATCAGCCGGATGTCTGTCCGCACGGGTTCATTCTGCAAGCGGACAGATCCAAAATCGTTTTTTCGGGTGACACCGGGTGGTTTCAGGATCTTCCGAGTCACGTACGAGGTGCAAACCTCTTCATTTGTGAATGCACCTACCACCGTCCCGGCTTCGAATACCATTTGAACTACCAAGATTTGCATGCGCGCCAAGGCGAGTTCGATTGCGAAAAACTGATTTTGACGCATCTCGGCTCGCAAATGACCGATCGCAAGGAAGAGTTCGAAATCCCCATTGCTCGGGACGGCACACGTCTGAAACTATAAAGTGTCATTTGGACTTTGCGCAATTTGCTCACTCGCCGCAGTTTGCCTGCCTGCCGCCGTCTCGATCGCGCAGGCGCCTCGCTCCCCCCATCCTTCACCCAAACTACGCCCAAAGCACAAAACGCACGGTGCCAAGGAACCTCAGATCCATGCCATTTTTCGAGTATTCGCGAACCAGAGTGATGTTTTCCGTCGGTGAAGATCCACTCGCATTTCGAAAGCGGAATGCATCCGAGGCCCCCGAAACGCGATGCACTCAAAACCCGCTGATCTTGTCTCGGCGTAGCCTCCCCAGCGAAATTTCACCGAGAATCGTGGCCTGCTTGGCGCCGGTGCAACGCGGCAAGTGATTCGAAACACCGAGAAGTGTATTGCGGCCAAGCAGCGAGAAGGCCAT
>JADFDR010000008.1 GCA_018262735.1 Geobacter sp. | reverse complement strand
GTTTCCGCGGGAGGTGCGCGCACGGGCGAGCGCCGACGTGCGTGTTGCGAAACTTCGAGCCGAGGTGCGCGCGCATCCAAAGTGCGAAGACAGAGCGCTCGCACTCAAGGAATGCATGCGCGAGGTGCTGATCGAGAAGCAAAGTGAAGTCGCGCAAGAATTCGACGGGATTCACAACGTCGAGCGTGCGCGACGCGTGGGTTCTCTTCGTCAGATCCTTGAACCTGAAGCGTTACGTCCATTTTTGATCGGGCAGTTGCGGGATCGCTAGCGAGCAGAAGATCTCCTGCACAATTTGATTCTTGGAGTGCTTTTGCAAACCAGGTTGAGAATTTCCATCAGCGAAAAATCAACCTGCATTTCGGGAGCGGAATGAATCCGAGAATCCTTTCTGCGGATCGACGCTGCGCGTGGCGGATGCCCAAGGATCTGTTCGGATAGCAACGCGAATCTCGTATAGCAGTTATTCTGATAACATATTGATTTTTAACATGTTTATTAAATTAAGATGATTTTAGGTCTATTCCTTCGCGCGCATTGGGCAAGCGCGCTATGCTCGCTCCGCGCCAGTGAGGCCCTCGGATTTTCTTCGCGTCACAATTCAAGAAGACGAGCGAGTTTGGCTGCCCGAAAAACCGACTTCCGCGATGCGGCAATCGCGAAGCGTACAACTTTTTGCAGGAATCCAAGCGATGCTGCTGACCGATTCGCATTTGCGCCAAATGCAGAGCCTCCGTATCTCTGTCACGGATCGGTGTAACCTGCGCTGTTTTTATTGCATCCCGCGCGAGGACATCGAGTGGTTACCGCGCAATCACCTCTTGGATTTCGACGAGATCGAGCGCCTGGCGCGGCTTTTCGTATCGGCGGGGATTCGCAAAATTCGCCTCACTGGCGGAGAGCCGCTTTTGCGTCGGGATTTGCCGCACTTGGTCGAGCGACTCGGCAAAATTTCGGGTCTCGAGGATTTGGCACTTACGACCAACGGTACACAGCTCGTTGCGCTTGCTGAACCGCTCGCCAAGGCGGGGCTCAAACGCGTGAACATCAGCCTCGATTCCTTACGTTCCGAAACTTTTTTCCAGATGACGCGTCGCGACTTACACCAACAAGTGTTAGACGGAATTGTCGCTGCCGAGTCGGCGGGGTTGCTGCCGATCCGGCTTAACGTCGTACTCATACGCGGTCTCAACGAAGTCGAGATGCTCGATTTTGCACGTTTCGCACGCGCTCGTGCCTATCAGGTGCGCTTCATCGAGTTCATGCCGCTCGAGCACGGCGAGCGCTGGGGCAAGGACGTATTGGTTCCCGGCCACGAAGTGCGCGCAAAAATCGATGCTGTTTTTCCGCTTGTGCCGGAAGCGGATCCGGATCCGCATTCGCCGAGTCGGAACTGGGTGTTTCGCGACGGTGCACCGGGTCAAATAGGATTCATCGATAGCGTGACGCAACCCTTCTGCAGTGCCTGCAACCGCATTCGGCTCACCGCCGATGGAAAGCTGCGAACGTGTCTCTTCTCGCTGCAAGAACACGATCTGCTTGCGCAAATGCGCAAGGGTGCTTCGGACGAAGAGTTGCTCGATTTCATGCAGCGCGTGGTGCTGACGAAAGAAAAGAAGCACGGCATCAGCGACGGACTTTATGTGAAACCCAAACGCACGATGTCGGCGATTGGTGGATGAGGCAGGGCTACACGCGATGAAATCGACCGACACTATTTTGTTAGAGGGGATCGAACTTCCGGCGCGGCTTGGCGTGAGCGAAGCCGAGCGCGCAATGCGCCGCCCCGTGCGTCTTGATCTCGAGATCTTGCACGACGTGCGGACGGCAGGCCGTAGCGATGCGCTGGCCGATACTGTCGATTATCAAACCATTTACGATTTGGTGGCGGAAGTGGTCGCAAAGCATGAGTTTCGTTTGGTGGAAGCGCTCGCCGAGCGTATTGCGGAAGTGTTGTGCGCGAGCTTTCCGATCGAAGGTGTAACGATCACAGTGCGCAAAGCCAAACCCGTAGCCGGCGTATTGGAAACGGCAGGCGTGCGCATCACGCGTTTTGCATCTCCGACGCTGGCGAAATGAGGGAAGCCAAGCAAAGGATTTTGCGTAAGAATTTGCGCGCGCATGATCCTTGGGATCGCAGGCAGTAAAAAAGATCAAAATTGAAATGGGTTTTAAGCAGGGTGCGAGAAAAATCCCTGCTGGTGCAATTGCATCGCGCGAAAAGTTTGCTTTGCAAAGTTGCACAAATCGGATGACACACGCGCGGCGAAGGTTTTCTCTTTCGTAGCGGAGAACAGACGGAAGAAGATCGAGGACAAAAGGGAAATGGGAGAACAAGAACAAGATCGGGGATGCAAGGACTGGTTGCCGCCCGATAAGCCGGCTGTGACGCAGATGAACTCCGCGCTCGAGGAACGCTCGAAAAACGAGAGCATCAAACTTGCGAGCAAAGGCCTTTATTACGTCGGAGACGGTTCGCAACCGCCACATACTTTCATTGATGAAATCGATGCGCTCAGCGAGGGTGAAAACACGACGATCTCCGAGAAGGCGAAAGAAATTTCGAAGTTCTTCGGTATTTACCGTCAGAAAGGTCGTAGCGAGACGGGCAAAAAAGGAGACATCAATTTCTTCATGGTGCGCATTCGCTGCCCGGGCGGCGGTGAGTTGACACCTGCGCAATGGGCTGCGCTCAACGATGTTGCGGAACTTTATGGTGATGGTTCGATTCGTCTTACTTCGCGTCAATCGATCCAGTTTCACCATGTGTACGGTCCCAAACTTGCGCCGCTCGTACGGCACTTGAACAAGAACTACCGCAAGGACGGCACGCTCAGTGCGTGCGGCGACGTGAACCGAAATGTGATGTGTTCGCCGATCGAGGGTCTGGATCCGCAGCATCAGCCACGTGCGCGTGAGCTGATGCTTGAGATTGCGGAGGCACTCTCGCCGCGCACTTCGGCGTACTTTCAGGTCTGGCTTTCCGACGACGAAGGGCGCAATCAGGGACCGCTCAATCCCGAAGAACCGCTTTACGGCGATTTTTATTTGCCGCGTAAATTCAAGGTCGGGTTTGGGCACGCGACGGACAACTCCGTCGATGTGCTGACCCAAGACGTTGGTTTTTTCCCTGTGATGGAGAACGGCGTAACCGACGGCACTCAGTGGGAGTTGTATTCAGGCGGAGGGATGGGCCTTACACAGAATAATGTCAACACGGCTTCGTTGCTTGGTTTGTACTTGGGACGCATTCGTCGTGAGCAAGTTGTCGAAGTGTCCAAAGCCATTCTGACGCTGCAGAAGGAAGAAGGGGAACGCAAGGATCGCAAGTTTGCGCGCTGGAAATATACGATTCGTCGCATGGGTCTTGAGCGCGTGAAGAAAGAGTTGCGCGAGCGTTTTGGAATCGATCTTGAAGATGCAGAGCCGCAGCCGGTCCCGCCGATCGAGTATTACCTCGGTTGGCGCGATCAGGGGAATGGCAAATCTGTGTATGGTCTTTCGATTCCTTCAGGTCGTTTGCAAGGCGAAGTACGAAAAGGGATTCGCCGCGCAGTCGAAGAGTTTGGACTCGGTGTGCGTTTGACGGCGCAGCAAAATCTTTTGCTTTGCAATATCTCCGATCGCGAGGCGCTCCTTCGTGTTCTTGACTCCTATGGTGTTCCGCGTCCGGAGGCGCACTCCATGATCCAGCGGAATGCTTTGGCTTGTCCGGCACTTCCGACCTGTGGCCTTGCGATGACCGGTGCCGAAACTGTTTTGCCGGAATATGTCTCTGCGATTGAGCAAGCAGGGCTCGGCGACGTCGATGTGGAAATTCGCATGACGGGCTGCCCGAACAATTGCGTGCGTTCGTCGTCGGCAGAAATTGGAATCTATGGGTTTGGCAAAAATGCACACACGATTCTGATTGGTGGCTCGCGATTGACGACACGACTCGGCAAGGTGCTGTATCCGAAGGTATCTGGCGAAGCGATGGCATCGACGCTGATCGCCTTATTGCGAACCATTCGCGATCACTGTCCTAAAAATGTGTCGGTTGGAAATTTCCTGTATGAAACCGATGCGGAGCAGCTTCGCGCCTGGATTGGAATTGAGTAGCCGGCATGACTTCTTCACGAAACACCCGAGGTTCGTTATCGCTTCGTGAAGCGACGGGGTTCGTGCAGGAAGCGCTGACGACGGGGCGCAGCGAACGCTTTGCGGCAGAGCGTCTTGCCGCAAATTTGATGGATTCGTCGTTGCGCGCGCTTGTAACGGAAGCGGCATTCGAACTAAAGCAAAAAGGCAAGGGCAAGATCGTGACTGTTTCACGAAATGTCTTTCTGCCCGTCACAAATTTGTGTCGCAATCGTTGTAGCTACTGTACGTTCGCACAGTTACCCGATTCACCGGCCTCCAAGACGCTTGCATTCGCGGAGATCGAAACGCTTGCGCGTGAAGCGCATGCGGCAGGTTGCATTGAAGCCTTGTTTTGCCTCGGAGACAAACCGGAAGTCGCATATCGTGGCTATCGCGATACGCTCGCAGCGTCTGGCTATGCATCGACCGCCGAGTATTTGATCGAGGCTTGTGAGCGCGTGTTCCGTTTGGGTTTGTTGCCGCATTCGAATGCTGGAATTTTGACGCGCGAGGAAATGGCGAAACTACGCATCTGGAATGCTTCGCTCGGACTCATGCTCGAAACGACGAGCGCGCGCCTATGCGAGCGCGGCATGCCGCATTACTATGCGCCCGACAAAGATCCGGCAGTGCGTATTCGCATGCATGAAGAGGCAGGCGAACTTGGCATTCCTTTTACTTCCGGAATTTTGCTTGGGATCGGAGAAACGACACAAGATCGCGTAGATAGTCTTTTTGTGTTGCGTGACTTGCAGGATCGCTTCGGCAACCTTCAGGAAATCATCGTACAACCGTTCCATGCGAAATCGGAGACGCCGATGGCGAATGTGCAGGGACTCTCCGAGGCGGAATTTACGGGCTGGGTAGCACTGGCGCGCTTGATTCTTGGTGCAGAGTTCAATCTGCAGGCACCTCCGAATTTGAATGCCGATACACAAACATTGATCGATCTGTTGCATGCCGGCATCAACGATTGGGGCGGAGTTTCGCCCGTGACGCAAGATTTCATCAATCCGGAAGCTCCGTGGCCTTCGCTTGAGCGCTTGCGTGAGGTGACGCGCGAAACCGGGCAAGAATTGCGGGAACGCTTGCCTGTGTATCCCGAGTGGATTCGTGAGCGCCCAGACAGTTTCGCGCCGGAGATGTTCGCTCGATTGCGCGAACTTTCGGATGCGCAAGGTTTTGCACGCGCGCAATTTCGTTCTTCGTCGGAGGCGGCTGCATGACGTGGTGGAAGTTCTCTACGCAAGTGGATCCGGACTTTGCAGCCATTGTGGATGCAGCGCTCGAAAAACGCGATCTCCGCGTTGAACAGGCCGAACGCTTACTTACGGCTCGCGATGCTGAGTTTCATCTTTTGCTCGCGGCGGCTGACGCGGCTCGCAAAGAAGATTGTGGTGATGACGTGTCGTATGTCGTCAATCGCAACATCAACTGGACGAATGTTTGCTATCGCGGCTGCTCGTTTTGCGGTTTTTCGCGCTACAAGCATGAAGCCGAGGCGTACGAAATTTCGCTCGAACAAATCGTTGCGAAGGCGAGTGAAGCGGTTGCGCGCGGTGCAACCGAAGTGTGTATCCAGGGCGGCATTCACCCCAATCGGACGCACGAAACGTATCTCGCCATTTTGTCGGCAATCAAAAAGGCACATCCCTCCTTACACATTCATGCGTTTTCTCCAGAAGAGATCGATTTTTCGCAGCAAAAAAGTGGAATGCCGCTGCGCGAGTACTTGCTTCTTCTCAAGGCTTCTGGCTTAGGATCGATCCCCGGTACGGGCGCGGAGGTGCTCGATGACGCGCTACGCGAAACGCTGGCTCCGCGCAAACTCGGTACGCAGCGTTGGATTGAGATTGTGCGTGCGGCACACGAGGTGGGGCTGCCGTCGTCGTCGACGCTTTTGTACGGACATATTGAAACGCCGGCGCATGTCGCACGTCATTTGGAAATTTTGCGTACGCTGCAAAAAGAAACAGGCGGGTTTACCGAATTTGTACCACTCGGGTTTATTCATACCAACACAAAACTATTTCAGGAATTTGGTGCGCGTCCGGGTTCGTCGATGCTTGAAGATTTGCGCCTGCTTGCGACGGCGCGTCTTTTCTTGCGCCCCTGGATTCGAAATGTCCAAGTGTCGTGGGTGAAGATGGGTCCGAAGCTTGCGCAAATGGGACTGCTCGCCGGTGCGAATGATTTTGGTGGCACGCTGATGGAAGAGAGCATCAGCAAACTCGCCGGTGCAGGACACGGTGAATGTTTGGAGCCGCACGAGATTCGCACTTACATTCGTGAGGTTGGACGTATGCCGGTCGAGCGCAACACGCTATACCGAATTTTGCGTCGGTTCGAAGAGACCGAAACGAAAGTTGCGGCAGCAGATTCGGTCGCGGAAGGTTTTCCGCAGCAATCGAATAGCGAAAAGTCCCATGTGGCGGAATCTGCGGAGGCGAAGACTCTTGCGTCAGCGTTTCCGATCGCGAATGCGGTCGAGCTTCTCGGATAAGGCTTCGATCTGATAGCGCAGCGGCGCATTCTCCAGAATTTCACGTTCCGTTTTGCGAACTGCATTGGTTACGGAAGAGTGTTCGCGCCCAAAGAGTTTTCCAATTTCTTGCAAGGATGCGTCGGTGTATTGACGGCAAAGGTACATGGCAAGTTGACGTGCAACGAGCACGTCGCGTCGTCGCGACTTTGCGGCAAGAGCAGTAGATGAAGTTTGGAAGAATGCGGTTACGACGTCGATCACGCTGCGCACGTCGAGTTTCTTGGCTGTGCGTACCGATTGGGCCGGAGCCGAAAGCTTGCGTAACGCGATCTTGGTCAGCTCCGCGTCGATGGGGCATTTCAAGAGAGAGGCACTCGCGACGAGTTGGATCAGTACGCTTTCAAGATCGCGCACGCTACCGCGTGCATTTTCGACGATCAAATCCAGACATTCCGTCGGCAAATGGACGCCACCGGCGGCTGCTTTGGCGCGCAAGATTCGGCGACGCACTTGTGCGTCGGGTGGTTCGATTTCGGCAACGAGTCCGCTTGTCATCCGAGAAGCAAGCCGTGCGTCGAGGTTCGCGATCTCGCGCGGCAACCGATCTGCCGTAAGCATGACGCGGCAGCCTGCATCGAGTAGATGTTCGATCGTATGAAAAATTTCGAGCTGCGTTGCAGTCTTGCCGCTCAAGAACTGAATATCTTCAACGACCAGCAAATTGCAATTTTCACGGAAGCGGCGTTTGAATTCCTTCATGCCGGCCTTTCCCGTTTTGTCGCGCACCGAGGAAAGAAACTCGCTCGTAAAGCTTTCCGCAGAGGCATAGACGGCACTTCCCTGGCCCGCATGTCGTACTTCGTGGACGACGGCACGTGCAAGATGCGTTTTTCCAAGACCGCTGTGCGAAAGCAGATACAGCGGGCTGACACCAAGTTGTTTCCCCCGAGTAATCGAAATCGCCGCTTCGCGCGCGAGCGCGTTGCAGGGGCCCGCGATGAAGGTTTCGAAGCTATGCGCAAGTGAAAGCTGTCGCTGAGGCGGGGTCGCAGGGGCTTCGAAATTTTTGGTTGGCGTATGTGTGCGCTCGCACGGCACGTTCGCGTGACGCTTGGGCGCCGAGGAAGGTTTTGGTGCGCGTACGTTCAGTGCGATCGTGATGGATTTTGTACTTTGGAGCGCGACGCAACGCTGGATCGCCTCCAGATAGTGCTTGCGAATTCGTTCGCAATGAAAAGACGAAGGGCAATGCAGCGTGAGCGCTCCTGCGCTCTCCTCGGCATGCAGCGGAAGCAACCAGGATTCAAACGCAAACTCGGGCACCTCGACTTGCAGCGACTTCAAAACGCTTTCCCAAAGTTTTGATTCTGCGAGATTGCAAACTGCATCAAAATCAGCAGGTTTCTTGGCGTTGGACGTCATTTTTGAGTGGTTTTTCCATATCAGGGGGGCGGATTGAGCGAGGCGGAGTAGACCATAGGTTTTCAATCTTCGCAAAGTCGATACGCCCGAATCGTACTGCGTCCGAGTTGAGGCTTTCCCATCGGGGTGCAAGCGAATTTTCCGACGGAGAACCAGTGTTTTGATCTGGAATCCTGTTTAAAATTCAGGGGGTTCGACGTGGGTCTTTAGAAGAAGCTTCCCGTTGCAATCTTGTGTCGGAAGAGCAATGAAAGCCGTCTTTTCGAAAAGCTAAATCTCTATTATTTAAGAATTTCTGAGTATTTTCGCGAAAAATCGTAGAATTTTGTAAAGATCAAAAATCCTCTCGGGGGGCGCCTTTGAGAGGCCACGAGCTCTCTTTCGGGAAGCAGAAGCTCCTCGATGCGGCGCAGCGCGCGCTGTACGCAGGTGGTCAACGGATTGACGAGGTGGAAATTTTCTTGTGCGTAAGGAAAGGCTTTCGTTCGAGATTTGCGTATGCACGAGGTGCAGAGCGAGATCGAGAAAGAAAATTCCGGTGCGCTCGACATCGTGAGTGTTGTCGCGCGTACCTTCGTCTTGGGGAAGAGGAGCGCAGCAAAGCACAAATGCACACCGACGGGCGGTGTGCATGATGAAGCAGAAACTTGAAAAGGAAAAAGAACGAGCCGGTGGACTATGCGCTTTCTTGCTGAGCGCTGTCGTATTCTTCGAGGGTGTCAGGACCTTCGTAGACTTCGGTTTTGATTTCTTCGCAAGCGATTGCTTTGTCGATGATTTGGCGGATTAAATCCGACACGGTGAGTTCATCGTACTCGGCGAGTGCGTCTTCGAGCGCACTGCCACCGACTTTGAGTTCGACGCGTGCTTTGATCTTGATGTCCATCGACTTTCGTCCCCAGTTTTCGCGGTTTTCGTCAGCGTCGCATTTCGGAAGCAGCTAGGGCTTCGAAAATGCGTCAAATATCCTCAAACCTTTTTTCAAATTTGCCAAGGCGCTTTTTTCTCGATTTGCGGGATGTGCAATTTTGGAAGCACATTCGATCCCGTCCCGTAAGGCCTTGAAATATCAAGTAAAACTCAAATGCGCGCTCAGTGTACATCACAGCTTTCGCTTCGGCTATGAAAAACCTTGATTTTCACGGACTTGAACTGCGAGATCGAAAAAATTCCTCGGTTCTTGGAATCGAGTTTTGACCTCAAATTTTTGCAAGGATTTTTGCGTGCGCATGAGATTGTTCCGACGAAAATTTTTCGGAAATTTTTCGATGCAGAGACGACTGTGGCGGATCCGAGCAGCGTATTCTGGAAAGAATTTTCGACGAGAGATGGAGTAAAAATGCAGCGTTGGCTCCGCAATCGGTTGGTGCGTTATCTCGAAAAGCCCGTATCCCACTATGAGCGAAGTGCCTGGATCGATTGCGAAGGCTTGTATCGTAATTTGCGCAAAGGCGATGTGATTTTGGTCGAGGGAGATCAGCGCATTTCCGTCGTCATCAAGTACCTCACGCAAAGTTCTTGGTCGCACGCTGCGTTGTACATCGGCGATGCGTTGTTGAGGCGCGGTGGGACGCAAGCAGAATGGGCACGCGAGCGTTTTGGCGAAGAAGCACAACATCTGATCGTCGAGGCACTCAGCGAGGGCGTGGTTGTTGCGCCGGTTTCAAAATACTTCCGTTTGAATCTTCGTGTTTGCAGGCCCTACGGTTTGTGCGCGGAACATCTCGAGATTCTTTTGAAGGATGCGATCGATGCGATTGGTTGGGAATATGACGTGGCAAACGTGCTCGATCTCGCTCGGTACTTTTTGCCAAGTTTGATTTTGCCCGAGCGCTTTCGTCCGAAGGGCGCTCGTTTTGGGAGCGGCGTGCGCACCGAGGTCATGTGTTCGAGCTTGCTCGCACACTTGTTTCAGAAGGTGCAATTTCCGATTTTGCCGCTCGTGATTTTTCCGGATGGTTTTGTGCCTCCGCCAGCGCAGGCGCACGGGCTTACCCCACTCTTCCGTCGGAAAGAAGCCAATGATCTGCGCCGCGCGCGCTACAAGACACGTCATCCGACGCTGATTACGCCGCGCGATTTCGATCTTTCGCCGTATTTTTCCATCGTGAAGTACAACGTACTTGAAGAGTCCGGCTTCGATTATCTCGAAATTCAGTGGGACGAGGACACGGATACGCCGGATGCGACTTTGTCCGCGCGGGTCGATACAACACCAAAAAGTGTCTATCCCCTCGATGCGCGCAGGTAAGCTTACGCGTCGTTGTGCTGTTTGCGAGCGTGCGTTTCGTCGTGGATATCGCTATGACACGAAGCTTTGTTGCCTTCCGTTGCGCCGACCTTCGCGCGTGTCTTCGTGGCGAGACGGTGGATTTCTTCCTCGGAAAGCACGCCGCGTTTTTCCAAGATTTCGCGTTGCTCTGGAGAAAGTGCTGCACTGAGCTTGGATTGTGTCCATGCATAATTCGGCGAGCTGCCGCTCGCAAAATCTTGAATCTCTTTGCTGATCCGCACAGCACACCAGTCGTGTCCGCACATGGCGCAGAAGTCGGTATCGACGTCGAGATCTTCGTCGTGATAGGCGCGCGCCGTATCGGAGTCGAACGCCAGTTCGAAATGTTTTTCCCAATTCAGAGCGGCACGCGCTTTCGTGAGTTCGTCGTCGCGATTGCGTGCGCCTGGGATGCCGAGCGCTACGTCGGCGGCGTGAGCAGCAATTTTGTAAGCAACACATCCTTGTTTCACGTCGTCTTTTTTGGGCAAACCGAGATGTTCTTTCGGCGTGACGTAACAAAGCATGGCTGCGCCGTGATAGGCGGCGGCCGTGGCACCGATGCAGCTCGTGATGTGGTCGTAACCCGGAAAAATATCGGTTACGAGGGGCCCGAGTACATAGAACGGCGCGCCGTGGCAGAGTTGGCGCTGCAGTTTCATGTTGTATTCGATTTGATCGAAGGAAACGTGTCCCGGGCCTTCGACCATCACCTGACAGCCGTGCCGCCAAGCGCGTTCGGTGAGTTCGCCGAGTGTGCGTAGCTCTGCAAATTGCGCAGCGTCGCTCGCATCGGCCAGTCCGCCAGGGCGCAGTCCGTCACCGACGGAAAACGTGATGTCGTAGCGACGTAAAAGTTCACAGATCGAATCCCAAAGTTCGTACATCAGATTTTCGCGTTCGTGCACGAGCATCCATTTTGCGAGCAGTGATCCACCGCGACTTACGATGCCGATCAGGCGTTTTTCGACCAGCGGAAGATGCGCACGCAAAAGTCCTGCGTGAATCGTGAAGTAGTCGACGCCTTGTTGCGCTTGGTGTTCAAGCCCGTCGAGGACAGCTTGCGCGTCGAGCTCTTCGATTTTTCGTCCGATGATCATCGAGTAGATCGGCACGGTACCGATCGGAACCTTGGCGTTTTTGATGATGGCTTCACGCGTTACGTCGAGGTCGCCCCCCGTTGAGAGATCCATGACGGTGTCGGCGCCCCAACGCTCGGCCC
Source organism: Geobacter sp. (assembly GCA_018262735.1). Classification (GTDB taxonomy): domain Bacteria; phylum Myxococcota_A; class UBA9160; order UBA9160; family JADFDR01; genus JADFDR01. The sequence continues at coordinate 17,821 of JADFDR010000008.1, read as the reverse complement.
ACTTGAGCTTCTCGATTTCTTCGTGCGTTCCGCTCGATACCGGCGAGGCACCCATGTTGGCGTTGATCTTGGTGCAACACGCGCGTCCGATTCCGATCGGCTCGAGTTGATGCTGCAAATGCACTTTGTTCGCAGGGATGACCATTCTTCCGGCGGCGACTTCCTCGCGAACTTGTTCCGGCGTGAGATGCGACTCGCGTTTTGCGACGTGTGTCATTTCGGGAGTGATGATTCCAAGTCGCGCGTACTCGAGTTGCGTGATCGGCTGAAACCCCGCTGGTGGCATCCATCGTCCATCGACGCATTGCCAATCGGGAGGCATGAAATTCCAGGCGGTTTTTCCGGAGGGCGCAGGCATGCCTGGCGTGTCGGGCGAACTAAAGCTCCAGGCACTTCCGATGCGTGGCGGATTGGCAAAGCTTCCGGGCGAAGTGCCCTGCTTTTCCGTCGAAGGATTGTTTCCGAGTGTAGGAAGTTGCAAAAAATTTTTGTTCGACATGGATCGTTCTTCTCGGCGGTTGGGCGAATTGCGTTTGCGGATGGCGTTGAGGCGTTTTTCGTCACTCCTGTATCCGCCGTCAGTATGCTTCGAAAGCCTTGCGGTCGGAGGGTGGTGCGTACGTCTCAAAGGTTCCAGTTGTTGCAATGGAGTCTTGCATCTCGCGTTTCTGTTTTGAGGACAGTGCCGCCGGAGAAGCTATCACGCGAAGTTCCGCGAAACAACGCAGAGCCTGCGCTAGTCTTTCGCGCCATGCAGACTCGAATCCTCTTTTTCGTCATTTTTCTTTGTGCGTTCATGGCCTGCGATCGCAAAGTCGAGCCCTTCGATGCGACGGAGCGCCCAAGACAACCGGATCTCGCAAAATTATTTCCGCCGGAACCGCGAGAAGAGAGCGAGCATGCTCATGAGCAGGAAACTCCGAGTGACACGCGTCCGTTGCGGGGCGAGATTCAGATTTCGGAAGATTTGAAAATGCGTGTTCCGCCGCACGCGGTGTTGTTTTTGATTGCGCGCGTTGACGAAGCGAGCCCGCCACTCGCCGTAAAACGCGTCCAAGATCCCAAGTTTCCGCTCGCCTTCGAGCTTGGTCCCGAAGATCGGATGATTGCGTCCATGCCGTTTGCGGGGCCGTTGAAGCTTTCTGTGCGAGTTGACTCCGACGGAAATGTCTCGACGCGTGACGCCGGTGATCTTTTTGGCGAAGCCGCAGGAACGTACCAACCGGGAGATGTCGGCATCGTGCTTCGCATCGACCGCGCGCTCTAGGGTCTCCGGTGCATTCGGATTCAGAAAGGCAGATTGATTTTCCACCGACGGAAAACATCAGCCCTGATTTGCGAAGGTGCTCGAAAGACGGAATCGGTCAGGGGTTTTCTCGCGGCTCCCTCACGGCATTCCTTGCAAGCACTTCGTGAATCCGTGTCTGCACGATTTCAATTAATTTGGGGTCAGGCCCCAGTGGTTGTGCGACAAAAATATGTGTCGCTGGATGATCTTTGGCTGCAGCCGCGACAATTTTGGTTAGATCTTGCTTGACGTGTGCGCCCGCGCCAAGAAAGAACGGCTGTACGACGATCTCCGCACAGCCGTTTTCGACGAGCGCCGCGATGGCATGTGGCAGCGTTGGTTCGGCCAGTTCAAGATAGGCATGCGTGACGTCCGCGCGCGCGAAGGCAGCTCGTAGCTCTTGTGCGGCATCGACGACGAGTTGGTTGCGCTCCGCGTCGCGACTGCCGTGATCGAAGAGGATGATGCCTCGGCGCATGGCAGAGCTACTTCGGCAGTTTCGCGAGTGCTTGGGCAAGATCGCTGCGCAAGTCGTCGATGTGTTCGATGCCGATGGAAAGTCGTACGATGTTGCGCGCGATTCCTTTCTTGAGTTTTTCGTCGGCAGGGAATCCGCCATGGCTCATCAACCAGGGGTATCCGATCAAAGATTCGATGCCACCCAGGCTTTCCGCAAGAGAAAACACTTGAGTGTGTTTGCAGATTTCACGAGCAGCCGATTCGCCGCCCTTGAGTTCGATCGTGACCATGCCGCCAAAACCGCGCATCTGTTTTTTTGCAATTTCATGACCTGGATGATCGAGAAAGCCGGGGTAGTACACGTTTGCGATCTGCGATTGTTCGCGCAAGAAGCGTGCAATCGCGAAAGCATTCTCTTGATGTTGCCGCATGCGTACCGCGAGTGTTTTGACACCGCGAAGTGTTAACCATGCATCCCAAGGTCCCGGCACGGCACCCGTGGCATTTTGGGTCGCGCGCAGCGTGCGATACGTCTCTTCGTCGTTGACGATCACGGCGCCACCGATGACATCCGAATGCCCGCCGATGTATTTCGTCGTCGAGTGCACGATGATCGTTGCTCCAAGTTCGAGTGGATTTTGCAAATACGGTGTTGCAAAGGTGTTGTCGACGACGAGCTGGATCTTCGCTTGTTTCGCGATCTTCGCGCAGCCCGCGATGTCCACCAAGCGCAGCATGGGATTGGTCGGACTTTCGATCCAAAGCATTTTGGTTTCGGGGCGGATGGCGCTTGCCACTGCGTCGAGGTTCGTAGCATCGACGAAATGAAAGGTGACACCGTAACGCGGCAAAATTTTGGTGAATTGACGATAGGTTCCGCCATAAAGATCGTCGGCCACGACGACGTGATCGCCTGCATCCACGAGTTGCATCACGCCTGCAATGGCAGCCATGCCCGAGGCGTAAGCTACACCAAATTGTGCTGATTCAAGAGATGCCAAACAAATTTCGAGAGCGGTGCGCGTTGGATTGCTGCAGCGCGAGTATTCGTAGCCGAGATGCTCGCCGATGGCCTGCTGTGTGAAAGTCGAGGTTTGATAGACGGGTACGATCGTGGCACCGGTTGCGCGGTCCGGCTCTTGTCCGGCGTGGATGGCGCGAGTTTCGAATTTCAGCGTCATGATGGATCTTCCTGTGATTTTGTTTTCAGCCATGGATGCGCGGAGCGCGTTCGCATCTTACCTCAATTCGAGTGGCTTGAGCTGTGATCTGGCGAGCAGATATCGATCGCAGGCAGGAAGCTGCACAACATGCAGTGATGGAGAAGCGATTCGACGAAGTCGCGTGTTGTCCGGCAACGACGCGAGCATTTTTAGGCCGTATGACGTTTCTTGCATTTCGATTGTCGCTTGCACGCAGAGATTTTTGGCGTCGGTAAACTGGTTTGTTTTTGCGAGAAGGTTTGACCCTCGACCTCGCTCTTGGATACTCTGCTTATTATGCCGAGCGCCGGAATCCTCATCATTGGCAATGAAATTTTGTCCGGAAAGGTCGCAGATCTGAATTCGACCTTTCTGTGTCGCGAACTTCGCGCGCTGGGCGTCGATGTTGGGCAAATCAGCGTGATCCCCGACCGCGTGGAGGTGATTGCGACCGAAGTACGCCTGCTCAGCCAGAAATTCGATTACGTTTTTACGACGGGAGGCGTAGGCCCGACACACGATGATGTCACTATGGAAGGTGTTGCACGCGCATTCGGTGTGGCGCTCGAAGAGCATCCGGCGTTCCGGGCCTACTTTGAAAAGCTGCTTGTGCAAACCGGCGGGACATACAACGAGAGTTACCACAAGATGTCGATGCTCCCCGCAAAGAGCGAACTGATTGATACGAACGATTTTCTTTTCCCGTTGGTCAGCAAAGGCAATGTATTTATTTTCCCCGGCATTCCGAAGTTGCTCTATAAGAAATTTGAAGCAGTGCGCGAGCGTGTACGCGGCGTTCCGATCTTGCTGCGCCGCGTGTATCTCACGCGCTATGAAAGTGAGATTGCGCACCACTTGAACGAACTCCTCGAAAAATTTCCAGAACTCGAACTTGGTTCTTATCCGCGCACCGAGGACGAGGCGCACAAAGTGCTCGTAACACTCGAATCGCGAGATGCAAAGTATTTGCAACGCGCGCTTGATGATCTTCTTGCGCGATTGCCGACGGAGTTCGTGTTGCGCACGGAATAGCGCGATCCCCATCGAATCAAAGAGGATGAGCAAATGCAGGAATTTCCCGAGTGGCTCGCGTATGGACATCCGGCGGTGATGGCGCTTGCAATCGGTGTTGCGGGCCTCGCTCTGCGATATGGACTCAAGATTCGCAAGGCGCATCGTGGTCAAGCGGGGCGCGGTGCCGCCGATCGCGCGCAACATTTGCTTTTCGGGAAAATTGCAATAACACTGATAAGCGTTGGAATGATCGGCGGTCCGCTCACGATGCGGTTCGTGCGAAACGAAAAAACTTTTCAGTCGTTTCATGCTTGGATCAGCATTCTCGTCGTTCTTTTGTTCCTTGTGACGGCCATCGCTGGACGGAAACTTGAGCACGGTGATCGCAGTGTCCGCGAACTTCACGCCAAGCTTGGCGTGCTTGCGTTTCTCGCAGCCGCCGTTGCAGCAGTGGCGGGGTTCATTCTCTTACCCTAAAGAACCTCTGATCCATTTTGTTTTTCGAGTATTTTCGCAAACAAGACGAAGGAGCCTTTGATCAGTTCCATTTTCCGCGAATCAGGGTTGCTGTTTTCCGTCGGTGGAATGTCAACTCGTTTTTCGAAAGAAGAATTGATCCGAGGCTCCCGAAAGAATTTTGGATTCCTTATTTTGAGCGTCTTCGCAAATTCGTGTTGGTGATTGCCGTCGGTGATGAATCAATTCGTATGCATGAAGTAGAGACTTGGGAAGCAGAGCGCGAGCGCAGCTTCCGAAACAACGTAAATTTGTGTTATTGCTTCGAGAGTACGTCGAGACTGCGTTGGCGTAGCCAGTGGTCGGCGAGCACGAGGCATGCCATGGCTTCGACAATGGGCACCGCGCGCGGTAGCACGCACGGATCGTGGCGGCCTTGTGCTTCCAGCTCGACGGCGCGTCCCTGGCGATCGACGCTGATTTGTTTTTGACGAATCGTTGCGGTCGGCTTGAATGCAACTCGAAGCGTGATCGGTTCGCCGTTGCTGATGCCGCCTTGAATGCCGCCGGAGTAATTTGTTTTGGTGTGGGGCCGTCCGTCGCTACCGGGCACGAACGGATCGTTGTGTTCGCTGCCCTTGAGTGTCGCGCACGAAAAGCCGCTGCCGATTTCGAAACCTTTGGATGCTGGAATCGAAAGCATGGCATGCGCGAGTGTGGCTTCGAGTTTGTCGAAAACGGGGTCGCCGAGTCCGGGTGGCACATTGCGCACGACACATTCGACGACGCCACCGAGGGAATCGCCGGCTTCACGCGCTTGGTCGATTCGTTCAACCATTTTTTGTGTAGCTTCGCGATCGGGACAACGAACGAGGCTTGCTTCGATTTGGTCGGGATGAACTTGGGCTGTGTCGATGCGTGCATGAACATCGTGCACTTGGCTCACCCAAGCGATGACTTCGATGCCTGCGACGGTGTGCAAAAATTTTCGTGCGATGGCGCCTGCGGCGACGCGCCCGATCGTTTCACGTGCACTGGCACGACCACCACCTTGCCAATTGCGAATTCCATATTTTGCTTCTGTCGTGTAATCGGCGTGCGAAGGACGAAAAATATCTTTGAAATCTGCATAGGCGGAGGAACGCGCATCTGTGTTACGCACCAAAATGGCAATGCTGCTACCCAGAGTGTGACCTTCGAAAACACCAGACAGAATTTCGGCGAGATCGGCTTCTTGGCGTGGCGTAGTGAGGCGGCTTTGGCCAGGACGGCGCCGGTCGAGTGCATGCTGAATTTCTTCGATGGAAATCGGAAGACGCGGCGGGCAGCCATCGATTACGACGCCAACGCCACCACCATGGGATTCGCCAAAAGTCGTCACGCGAAACGTATGTCCAAAACTATTTGACACGCCGGTCCTCCTCGAAAAGCGCTTTCAGAATAGGACGTGCGAGCGCTGCTGCCTAGCACGGAATGCAGCATCGACATACTGCGGCACGAAGGATTGGTGAATGAGAAGTGGATTGTGTGGCGAGAGAGACTGGATTTGAGAGCGTTGGGGACGCCTTTGCTTTTTTGCGCGCAGAGCAGTGTTGCGCGATCGATCTCGACCAACGCAAGCCGGAAGTTGTGGTGTGAGCCGCCCGCGAGCGCGGTGGTTTCAGCGGCGTTTGCGCGCAAACAAAATGAGAGTGGCGCCATCTCTGCCACGTTGAGGTGGTGCGGTCGTGAATGCGAGAATTTCGCGCTTGAGCTTTGCAAAGCCCGGATCTCCTTCGATCCAGTCAATGAGACTTGTCTTCAAAATTGGTGCGCCTGCTGAATGCAGACCGCGCCCGTGAATGATGCTTACGCAGCGCAGTCCGTGATCGCGGGCGGTGCGCAAAAACTTCAGCACTTCTTTGCGTGCATCATCCTCGGTGAAGTGGTGCAAATCAAGTTTGCGTTCGACGACGATTTCGCCGCGTTGCAAGCGTGACAAGGTTTTGGGCGGGAGATCTGCGCGGTGGCCCCAATGCCGTGTCCCGTCTCGGTGTATGTTGAAGGAAACACCGTCGGAAGTTCTTTCTTTTTTTCGGATGTCACTGGAGTCAACATTCTTGAGCGTTGTTTGTGGAATAAAGTATTCGCGAGTTGCGAGAGGCTTTACGTTCTGCATGGCAGCTCGAAAATTTCCGTCTGCGAGTTCGCTCGGCGCCGATTCGTGATTTTCACGCGACACTCTCTTTTGTGTTTTCTTCTGTGATTTCATTGGAGTGTGTTTTGCGTCGTTATCGTTTTCGGACATGTGTTTCTCGCGGAAGCAATTTGCAGCAGTGAAGCACTTTTCGAAGCAGAGTGCTTTGTGCAAGTGATTCGAGATCACGACGCGCTACCCAGCGGTGCGCGACGTAGCCGGAGTGTTGAATTTTTCCGTCGGTAATCTCTGCACGGAAAAGCTGTAGCACGAGATGTCGGTGGGAGAAGAGATGTTCGACGGTGCCGATCTTTGGCAGAACTTTGATTTGCAGCCCAAGGCTTTTTGCGATGCTGTCGCGCAGGGTTGTTTTCGTCGTGCGAACTTGGGCGGATTCGCGGAGCGTGATTTCGCTACCGGGCAATTCCCAAAGTCCGCCGAGCAGTCCCTCGGCTTTGCGTCGCACGAGAAGATATTTTCCGGCGCGTTCAAAAAGCACGGCTCCGGCGTAAATCTGTGAAATAGTCGTGCGTTTGTTTTTGACGGGGAACGCCTCCGGATTGCCGCTTTGCCGAGCGACACATTTTCTTTTCAGAGGACAAACTTTGCACTGCGGAGCGCGCGGTGTACAAACAAGCGATCCAAATTCCATCAATGCTTGATTGAGATCGCCAGGCGACTCGCCCGCCACAAGCGTGCCGGCGATTTTCCACAATTTTTCCGTCGCTGCGCGAGATGTGATTTCTTCGCTGATGCCAAGGTAGCGCGCAAGGAGACGCGCCACATTTCCATCGACGATTGGTTCGGGACGGTCGAAGGCGATCGAAGCGACGGCCCCGGCGGTATAAGGACCAACGCCTGGAAGCTCGCGCAGAAGATGAACCTGATCGGGAAGATTGCCACCAAATTGTGTTACGATTTTTTGTGCAGCGCTTTGCAAGTTGCGCGCACGACGGTAGTACCCAAGCCCGCTCCAGAGCTCGAGCAGGGTATCGGTATTGGCATCGGCCAGGGCATGCACATCAGGAAATGCAGTGAGGAAGCGTTCGTAATACGGGATCACGGTTTCGACACGCGTTTGCTGCAACATCGTCTCGGAAACCCAAATCGCGTACGGATCGCGCGCGCGTCGCCAGGGCAGATCGCGTCGATGTTTGCGATACCAGCGGAGGAGAATGCCGCGTTCGCGTTTCACTTCACTGTGTAGCCTCGGGAGTTTCGATGTTGTTCGAAGTGGGAGGTGTGATGAGGGCGCCAATATGCTCATCGATCCATTTCGGATCCCACCATTCTTTGGGATCGACGTAGGTTTGTCCGACGAGGATTGCAAAGTGCAAGTGGTCGCCTCCTGCGAGACCTGTGGCTCCGGTAAGTCCGATCGTGACGCCGCTATCGACTTTTTCGCCGACTTTCGTATCGATCTGCGAGAGATGCCCGTACAACGAATACACGCCGATACCATGATCGATGATGACGCACTGTCCGTAGATGCCGAGATCGTCGGCGTAGATCACGACGCCGGAGTTTGCGGCGGCGACATATGCATTGGCGGTGGAAGCCAGATCGAAACCATAGTGTGTCGCTTGTGAAACCTGCTCTTCGCCGACGAAATAGGTGCGTCGTTCGGCGAAGTTGCTTTTGACTGCTGCGTTGGCCATTTGTCGGAAAGCCCCTTGCCAATGCTGAAATTCGACGGATTTGCCAATGACGTCACGAATTTTGGCTTCGTTGGATGCACGCACTTCTGTGTTGATTTTTTGGAAAGCAGCGATTGGATCCGTTGCGTCGATTTGCAGTGCTTGAGCAAGATTTGGAACGGCATTCTGCAAGAATTTTTCGTTGAGCTCGATGCGCTCTTCGCTTTGTTCCATGGGTAGAATTTGCGTGTTCCACGACTGTGTCGTTACGTTGCCTGCTCGATCCTCGGCGCGAACGGCAATCGGCGGATTGTCCGGCCCCTCGACAGGAATTGCAAAGATTGCGATACGCCTCTTGGTGCTTGGTTTTGCCGATTTCGTTGCGTCGTTTTTGGAAGCCGCAGCTTGGATGACTTCACGCAGCGGGAAGCCGCGGAAGAACGTCGTGCCCACCATGACACCATCTCGTGTAGTCGGTTCATGCACGGTGTATACCACGGCTGCGGCGCCACCTTTGCGGATGTAGGTGAGTCCGTTTTCGATGCTCAGGCGCGGCGCCTTGAGATCGACTACGACAGGCAGAGTGAAAACCGTTTCGTTGCCTTGAAAGAAATGGATCCAGGACCAGTCGCGCGCCACAATGTTCAACGTGGCCTCGCCTTCGGTGAGGTGGAGTTCTTTCGGGTCGATCGTCAGTGTGAACGTGTAATTGTTCGTGCCTGCGGCACCGCCCCGATAAATATCTCCGGGAAAATTTTCTTCGAGCAATGTCGTTGCGTTTCCGCCTTGCTCGAGTGTGACGGAGAGCGTACGCAGACCCGATTCGAAATCGGAAGCTTCAAAGCGCAGATCTTGAGGTGCAAGACCGACCGAGAGCGAATCGACAAAGAGGGTCGACGGTGAGATCAGCGGCGCACTGCTTTCTCCGCGATACAGCCAGGCCGTGCCCGCACCGGCGAGCAAAACCAACAAGACGGTCCAGAGAATGAGTCGGCGTAGATTCATGGGAAACCCCTTGCATTCGTTCAAGTATGGGAAGTGGATTGGCGTGCAGTGTATCAGAACGTCGGGCTAGTCTGCATTGACGCCGAAGATTTCCTTAACGATCTTGTTGGCCCTATCGGGTTGATCGAAATGGGGCGGGCGATTTTGTTCGTTGCCTCGCGGTTAACGAGCAAGTCAAAAAACATGGACTGGAGAAAAGAGAATGCGCCGTATCGTACTCGTTCGACATGGAGAAACGGTGGGGGAGTCGAAGATTCGGTTCCATGGAAGCATGGACATCGAGTTGTCCGGAGAAGGAAAAGCACAGATGCGCGCCGCGCGTGCACGCTTGGGCGGGGAACATTTCGACCTCGTGGTGGCAAGCCCCTTGAAGCGTGCTTGGCGTAGTGCTTGGATCGTTGGCGGCGGCGCACCGGTGCAGCTTGAAGCTGGATTTCGTGAAATTCATTTTGGCCGCTGGGAAAGTTTGACGCGCGATGAAATCAAGGCGACGGATCCGATTCTCTTTGAAGATTGGGAGAAGCGCGCTTCCGGTTTCGAGTATCCCAACGGCGAAAAGCGTGCGGTTTTCGAAGCACGAGTGGAGGCAGTCTTGCAAAATTTGCTTGCTCGTTCCGAAAACTCCGCACTCGTCATCGTACACAAAGGTGTGATTCGTGCGATCGTTGCAAGATTGACGGGCAGCACACTTGAAACCGACAAGCCCGAGCTTGGTGGCATCGTGGAGATTACACGCGGCGTCGACGGCAAGTGGTTTTTGGGGAAGAACTCGAGCAATCCCAAGGCGCTTGAAGAAGCAGCAGCCTAAGTAGTCTTGGATTCATTTCGCTTTTGCGTATTTTCGCGAATCAAGGCTGTGTTTTCCGTCGGTAGAAAACGCAACCTGCATTCATGAAGTGGAATGGATCCGAGTCTTCTTAAGGATTCTCGGATCCATTCCACTTTTCGAGTATTTTCGCAAACTAGGGTTGAGGCTTTCCGTCGGTGGGGAATCAACCAACCTTCATAAAGCAGAACAACTCCGAGGCTCCCTAACGAAGAGTTACTCTTCATTGCGTAGTTTTGCGAGTACGCTGTAGTCCTCAAGAGTTGTCGTGTCGCTGACGATTTCCTTGTGACATGCGATGTCGCGCAACAAGCGGCGCATGATTTTTCCCGAACGCGTTTTTGGTAGTGCGTCCGTGAAACGGATTTCGGCGGGTCGGGCGAGTGCGCCAATTCCTCTGACGACTTGCTTGAGGATCTTTTCGCGCAATGCATCGTCGGGCGCGACTCCTTGTTTGGGAGTGACGAAAGCAACGATCGCAGTGCCGGTGATTTCGTCCGGACGTCCGACGACGGCAGCTTCTGCAACGTGAGGTTCGGCGACGATCGCGCTCTCGACTTCCATCGTGCCGATGCGATGTCCGGAGATGTTCATCACGTCATCGACGCGCCCCATGATCCAGAAATAACCGTTTTTGTCTTTGTGTGCGCCGTCTCCCGCGAGGTACACATTTTTGAATTTTCCCCAGTAGGTCGACTTGTAGCGTTCCTTGTCGCCCCAAATTCCACGCAACATTCCAGGCCAAGGGTTTTTGAGTACGAGCAACCCGCCGTTGGGCGGTTTCACCTCTTGACCTTCTTCGGTGTAGATCGCTGTTTGAATGCCCGGGAAGGGATGTGTTGCCGAGCCGGGTTTCGTCGCCGTCGCACCGGGTAGCGGCGAGATGATGATTCCACCAGTTTCGGTTTGCCACCAGGTATCGACGATGGGGCAACGCTCTTGGCCGATGACTCGGTGATACCAGATCCAGGCTTCGGGATTGATCGGTTCTCCGACGGATCCAAGCAAGCGCAACGACGAAAGGTCATGCTTCTTGACGTGCGCTTCTCCCCAGCGGATGAAGGTGCGGATCGCAGTCGGTGCAGTGTAGAAGATCGTGACGCGGTATTTTTCGATGATCGACCAGAATCGATCTTCTGCGGGCGTGTTGGGCGTGCCCTCGTACATGAGAGTCGTAGCACCGTTTGCAAGCATGCCGTAGATCACATACGAATGTCCCGTAACCCATCCGATGTCTGCAGTACACCAATAGGTGTCATTTTCCTGAAGATCAAAAATGACTTTGGCGGTGGTTGCAACGTGCACCAGATAGCCACCCGTGGTGTGCAAAATGCCCTTGGGTTTGCCGGTCGTTCCGCTCGTGTACAGGATGTAAAGCGGATGTTCGGAGTCGAGTTTTGCAGGAGGACACAGAGCGCTCGCATCTGCCATGAGATCGTGCCACCAAAAATCGCGTCCCTTTTGCATCTCGATCGTTTCGCCGGTACGCGCGACGACGATGACTTTCTCGACTCCTGGCGTTCCCGTGAGAGCCTTGTCGGCTGTAGCTTTGAGAGCGAGAGGTTTGCCACGGCGAAAGCCGCCGTCCGCCGTTACGAGAAGTTTTGCGCCAACATCGTTGATGCGGTCGCGCAGGGAATCTGCAGAAAATCCGCCAAACACAATACTGTGTGGAGCACCGATTCGCGCGCATGCGAGCATCGCAATGGCGAGTTCTGGGATCATGGGCATGTAGATCGCAACGCGATCGCCGGTCTTGACGCCTTGGCTTTTGAGGACGTTGGCGAATTTACAAACTTCGCGGTGCAGGTCGCCATAAGTCAGGACGCGTGAATCGCCGGGTTCACCTTCCCAAAGAATTGCGGCCTTGTTGCGTCGCCACGAATTTTCGCCTTCGAGGTGTCGGTCGATGCAGTTGTAGGCGACGTTGAGTTTTCCACCGACGAACCATTTGGCAAAAGGCGGTTTCCATTCAAGCGTCTTTTTCCAGGGTTGGAACCAGCTGATGTTCTCCTTGGCCATCTTGGCCCAGAAGCGTTCCGGACTTTTTTCGCCAAGCTTACGCATTTCTGCGACGGTCTTCGGATTCCAGACGGCCTTGCGCGAAAAATCGGCCTTGGGTTTGAAATTGCGGGACTCTTTGAGCAAGGACTCGATGTCGTCCATGGCCTTCCTTTCGTTTCGGGAGTCTTGAATCAATTCCACTTCATGAATGCAGATTTGTTTTCCACCGACGGAAAGTATCAACTCTGACTTGCAAAAATATTCAAAAAATAGGATTGCTCAACGGCTCCTTAGGTTTCTTTCATCCAGTCTTCGATTGCAGCGATTTCTTTTGGGATGGCCGCAGTCAACACTTCATGTCCTGTATCGGTGATTCGCAAATTGTCTTCGATCCGAACGCCAATTCCACGAAAATTTTCGGGAGCATTCTTTGCGTCGGTGGCGATGTACAAACCCGGCTCGATCGTGAACACCATTCCGGGTTCGAGTTTGCGTGCTTCGCCTGTCAGGGCATAGGCACCGACGTCATGTACGTCGAGCCCGAGCCAGTGGCTTGTGCTGTGCATGTAGTACGGTTCGTAGGCTTTGTTCGCGATGAGTTCTTGCACATCGCCTTGCAAGATGTCGAGGCTTACGAGGCCTTCGACGAGTTTTCGAACGACGGTTTCGTGGATTTGTGGGAGGGTCGAACCGGGCCTCGCAACTTCGATCGCTGCGTGCTGCGCCGCAAGCACGACTTCGTAGAGCGCTCGCTTTTCACCTTGGTAGCGTCCTCCGACCGGATAGGTGCGCGTGACGTCCGATGCATATCCTTGCCACTCGCAACCCGCATCGATCAGCACCAACTCGCCGTCGCGCAGTGGAGCATCGTTGGCGATGTAGTGCAACACGGTCGCATTGGCACCGCCACCGACGATCGTAGAGTACGCAGGACCCGTGGCGCCGTAACTCCGAAATGTGTAATCGAGGGTCGCCTCGATTTCGTATTCGAAACGTCCGGTGCGTGCGATTTTTGCGGCGGCGTGATGTGCGGCGTAGGTAATTTCGGCAGCCTTCCGCATCTGTGCAAGTTCGGTGTCGCTTTTTAAAAGTCGCATTTCATGCACGAGCGAGCGCAGATCGAGGATTTGCGTCGGTGCCGTAGTGCCTTTGCGCGATTCCCGACGGAGAGATTCGATTCCTTCGATCAGCTTGCGATCGACTTCGGAATCGTGACCCAGTATGCAGTAGACGTGTTCGACACCACGAAGTGTCTCTTGGAGTTGTGTCGAGAATTCGTCGATCGGATGAGCTCGGTCTGCGCCGTAATCGGCGAGCGCGCCCTCGACGCCAGGTCGAAATCCTGTCCAAATTTCTCGCTCGCGCAGCCGTGGCTCGACGAAAAGCGAATATTCCGGCGGATCTGTGTTGCGAATCAGTGCTGCGGCGTTGGGCTGTGCAAAGCCCGTCAAATAGAAAAAATCGCTGTTCTGCCGAAAGCGATACTCGGTGTCGGCAGAACGTAGTGCGGGCTTTGCGCCAAGCAGAATCGCCAAAGAGTTGGGCTGCATCGATTCGAGTAATCGTTGTCGTCGCGTTTTCGGCACGCAAGGAGTCTAGCCCGTTGCGACGGTGAAAGTCACTGCGCTTGTGGTGATCTGCCGATTCGGAAAGCTGCGCGATGCATCATGGATGGGGAAGTGGAATGCAACTGACGGCAACGTCTGCGCAATAGGTCGCGCAAAGATGTGCTCCATGAATGACACCGGTGTAATACAGGCTGATTTCGTCGCGGATCGGCAGTTGCGCATGCCATGTTGCACCGTCGGAGTTCCATACATGCACCTCACCGCTCCAGCTCGTAAGAACGACTTGCTTTCCGCTCAGCGTGATTTCTTGCACAAAGTCGTAAGGAGAAAAATTTTCGCTCAACAAAATGCGGGTTCCGAAATTCCGCAGAGTTTCGTCGTGAAGAATTGCTTGCATGGGCAACGCAGTGCGGGACGGTAAAATCTGCAACTCCAGTTTTCGCGCATTGCGAATCGCGAGATATCCCGTACCCGCATCGTCGAATCGCACGAATAAAATTTCCGGCGCCTCGATGGCAACGAGTTCATGGCCTTCGAGATTCAGGATGCGCGTGTCGTAACGGAATTTTGCGGATTGACCGGATGGGGTTTGTGCTTCATGAGGAACCAAATCGGAAACGACCCAGATTCTTTGCATCGAGGGATCGTAAGCGACGGTTTTGGGTGAAGTCAGATAGCCCGGTGGTGAGCGTAATGAGAATTCTTTTTCGACTTTTCCGGTTTCGCTCAACAAAACTACAGATCCACTTTTCCCGCTTTCTTCCGAGGCGTAACGCGAGGCAAGAATTTTTCGATTCGGGCCGAGTGCAAGTTCATTGAGACCGAGTCCAGCTTCGACGAAACGCTCTACTTCGCCGGAGCGCGGATCGATGCTGCCGGAAAGATCAAAAAGACTTGAGAAGTAAATTCGTCCGTTGGGGTGAGCGAGTACGTCCCACGAGCCCGTCGGTGCGTCTTTCGTTGCAATCGTGAGCGGTGGCAAGAAGCGCAAACGCTCGAGGTCGTAGCGTCCGATTTGCAATGGGCCAGTTCGGTCGAGGTCGGCAAGTGGATTGTTTCCATCTCGACGGTATTCGTTCCAAAATGCGGAAATTCCGAAGTAAAGGACACCCTCCCGCGCGTCACCAAACCACGCGCAAAACTCCTCCTCGTTCGGCGCGCGACGAGTGGATAAGGGCGCGTGGTAGGTACGCGCTTGTTTCAAACGCGGTTTTGAAGAGAGAGGGAAAGGAGCCTGACATCCAGAAACGAAAAACGAGAACAAAATCGCATTTACGAGAAGGTGTGTTTTTTTGGCGGAGAGTGATCTTGCTTTTTCTACGCTCCTTCGGATTTCGGCGCTGAAACCGTAAAAAACTTGTTCTTTAAAGCGAAAATATGCATCAAAAGAATGCATAAAGCCTCATTTTATTGCACTTATGTGTTTTTTCACGAACTTCAAATTTTTTAGTCTTTTCAGCGTGTTGCATAGATCGATCTTGTTGAATTTGGATTTCCTCGGAGTTTCCCTTTGTTCGGTGCAACGAATCGATGCACCGAACAAAAAGAAAAACTGCAGTACAAAATTTTTTTCATCGTAAACAGTATTTAATTCAATGGGTTACATATTTTTTGAGTTACTTCTTTTTGTTGGCATGACTCGTGCTAAAGGATCGCCACGTAACGATCTGAACCAAAAATCCGAGGACCCAGCCTACAACGCAAGGCGCTTTCCCCCAAGAACGGCACCCCGCCTAAACTGGGACCCGGAATCAGATCGACCTAGAGCCCCTCGGCATTCTGCGCTGCCGGGGGGCTCCTCATTTTTGGACATTTTGAATTTTGCGTGCTCTGAGCTAGGCCGACGGATCGTGCTGTGCGTGCGATGGATGGGTTGGTTGCTTGGGTTTTTCTTTTTGGCTGGCGTCGAGCAACTCCAAAACGCAATCCCCAAACTCGTGAATGAACCACTTCTTCAGATCCGGAAGCACATTCAAATCTTGTTTTGTTTTTGGGTTACCAATCGCGATCGTTTCGAGCACTGCGTTGGGGCAGAGTACGCCGGGATCGAGTTGGTATCGCTCGGCGGAGCCCGTGCGCCAACTCTTGAGCGCGTCGAAGCGACGCTCGGCTTGACGATCCATTCGCTTGCGATGCGGTCCAGAGCTGGAGGTGTTTTTCGGGATCGGCCCATGTGGCTTTTTGAGACCGAGTTCAATCGATTCCAGGATGGAATCACCAATGCGGCGCAAAATCAGTTCGGTAATGCCTTTGATTTTTCCAAGTTCGTCGAGGGAGCGCGGTGCTCTTTCTGCGATTTCGAGTAGCGTGCGATTGCCGAGTACCTTGAACGACGGGCGATCGATTTCACGCGCTTTTTTGTCGCGCGTCAAAAACAATTCGCGCAGCACAGCGAGCGGCGTTGGATCCAAGTTGCGTGCGCCTTTGATCTTGAGATAGCCGAGTTTGTCAAACTGGCGTTCCGGCCACTCACGCAGTGCAAGAAGTTCGAATTCCTCTTGAGCCCACTCGAGGCGTTTTACGTGTTGGAGCTCACTCGTGAGAATTTCCGACAGTTCAATCAAATACAGTACGTCGGCGGCGGCGTAGTCGAGTTGTTTTGTACGGAGCGGACGCTGCGACCAATCTGAGCGCTGCTCGTCCTTGGGCAAGTCGATGTGAAAGTGGCGCTTTGCGAGCGCCGCGAGGCCGAGTCCCGAGTAGCCAAGGATTTGCGCTGAGAGCATGGTGTCGAAAAGATTTTTAAAAGCGAAGTCGCACTCGCGTTTGAGAACGAAAATATCGTACTCGGCGGCGTGAAAAACTTTTTGCACTTTCGGTGCGCGAAAAACTTTGCCGAGCGGCGAGAGTTTATCGGGGCCTTCGATGGAAAGTGGATCGATCAACCAGACGTTTTTTCGCGTCGCGACTTGGACCAAACAGGTCTTGTCGAAATAGTGGTAGAAACTGTCCGCCTCGGTATCGAACGCGACCACCGGTTCGGACATCAATGACTTTGCGAGCGCCTCGAGGTCTTTTCGACTCTCGATGATCTCGTAGTCGGCCACGGGATCCTCGATCATTTCTAGGTGAGAATTATTCGCGTCATGGTGGGGGGATGCCGGACGCGATCTTGGATCCAGCCTAACTGAGGCGCAACCGCGCGTGAAGTAGGAACCTCGACGAAAGCGAAGAAAACTGTCGCTTTCGAGCGTAGCGGACAAGAGCGCAAGCAGCGCAAAGCTCGGCTCGAAAGCCGAGAGGCGGTCGGTTAGCTTTCGACGCCGATTCAAGCCAAACTGCAAAGCCCTATTGGAGGAAAACTGTGCGCTGGTCCAATTCTTTTTTTCCGACGCTGCGAGACGATCCGACCGACGCCGAGGCCGCAAGCCACCGCTTGCTCGTACGTGCGGGGTATGTCCGGCAGCTGATGGCGGGTGTGTATTCGCTTTTGCCGCTGGCGCAGCGTGTACGCCAGAAAGTCATTCAAGTCGTGCGCAAGGAGATGAACGCGATCGGGGCGCAGGAGTTCTTGCTTCCGGCGCTGCATCCGGCGGAGATTTGGCAGCGCAGTGGACGCTGGGAAGTGATGGGCGACGAGATGTTTCGGCTCAAGGATCGTCGCGGTGCAGACCTGAGCCTTGGCATGACGCACGAAGAAATTTTTACGGAGATAGCGCGCGAGTTGCGTTCCTATAAGCATCTGCCGCAGATCTGGTATCAGTTCCAAACCAAATTCCGCGATGAGCCACGCCCCAAATCAGGCATTTTGCGCGTGCGCGAATTCACGATGAAAGATTCGTATTCGTTCGATCTCGATGCCGCAGGTCTCGATCGTTCTTTTCAGCAACACTTTGAAGCGTATCGCAAGATTTTTTCGCGACTGAGTCTGGAGACACTTGCCGTCGAAGCTTCGTCGGGTTCGATGGGAGGCGCAGAATCGATCGAGTTCATGATCGCGAGCGATGCGGGCGAAGATTTCGTGGTGTCGTGTGCGAAGTGTGGCTATGCCGCGAATCTCGAGAAGGCAACTTCCACTTTGCCGACGATTGAGGATGGTGCACGTGGCGCCGCAATTGAGAAGTTTGCGACGCCGGGGATCAAGACGATTGACGCGCTCGCGAAATTTTCCGCGGACGCACCCGCAGAACGGCAGATCAAAACGCTTGTCTACTCCGTCGATGAAAAGCTCGTTTTGGTTTTGTTG
>JADFDR010000089.1 GCA_018262735.1 Geobacter sp. | reverse complement strand
CGACCGGCGCCGCCCTGGGCGAACGCGGCGTCGTACTCGCTCCGACGCACGATGGAGGCACGGCCGCACTCTTGCGCATTCCATACAACGTGATTCCGGCGGCATTTGGCGCACAGAGCGCCGCGCGACACGCCGCCCTCGCAGCGCACGCCGACGTCCCCTTCCGCGAACTCGTTTTGCCGTCACTCCACTTCGACATCGACGAGCCTCGAGATCTCGAAACACTTTTCGACTCTTCGCAGGCGGGAACGCACACGCGACGCGCCTTGCTCGAAATCTCGGAGAAATCAACTGCATGCAACCGATCGTCCTGACACCTCTTTGTGACATTCCCGAGATTCATCCGGGCGACGCATTGGCGCCTCTCCTCGAGGCTGCTGCGCAGCGTGCCCAAAAAACTCTCTCCGACGGAATTCTCGTCGTTTGCCAAAAAATCATTTCAAAACAAGAAGGCCGTCTGCGTTCCTTGAAGACGATCGCACCGTCGGAGCGAGCACAAATCCTTGCCCGCGAAACCAACAAAGATCCTCGACTCCTCGAAATCATTCTCGGAGAAACTGCACGCATCGTGCGCCAAGCACACAATGTCTTGATTTGCGAAACACGGCACGGCTTCGTTTGCGCCAACGCGGGCGTCGACTGTTCGAACGTGCCCGGCGACGAAATGGCGCTGCTGCTGCCCGAAGATCCCGATGCGTCGGCGCGGCGATTGCGCGAGGCACTACTCGCCTTGCAGCACGCGCGCAGGGGCGTGCAAAGCGCTCGACTTGGCATCCTCGTTTCCGACACCTTTGGACGTCCGTGGCGCGAAGGACTCGTCGATGTCGCGATCGGTTGCGCAGGCTTTGCACCGATCGACGACGCGCGCGGCCACCTCGATCGCGAAGGTCGCGAATTGCGCGTAACACAACTTGCTGTCGCCGATCAGCTCGCCGCAGCGGCGGGCTTACTCATGCAAAAAGCGGCGGGAATTCCGGCCGTGTGGATCGAGGGCGTGCCAATCCACGGCGACGGCACGGCCCAGGCGCTGCGCCGCGCAAAAGATCTCGATCTCTTTCGTTGACGCTCTTTCCAGGAACCCCGAATGCGTTCCGCATCGAAAATGCGCACTGCATTCTCCACCGACGGAAAGCATCCATCTACACTGGCAAAAGAACGCAAAAGCGAAAGAGATCCAAGGCCCTCACGCGTCGACAAGTGCCCCCCCCGAAGCACACGAAACATGCAGATCCAATCGCAAGCGACAACCGAGGACTGACGCGCGCGGCGGAACCCGAAACACGCGCAACACTCGGGTGGTAATCGCAGAGCAGAGCTTCAAGCGATTTCGGGGGACTCTTGCAAACGCGCTTCCAAGGCTTCGAGAAGAGCCTGCGCCCCCATGTGCTGCGTCGTCGATGTCGCAAAAATCGAATGCGGTGGCAACGCAAAGGCCCGCTCGAGCGAAGCTGTGCGCGCCTTGCGCTCGCGATTCGTAAGCTTGTCGAGTTTCGTCAACACGACCAACACCGGAATGTGTCGATCTGCAAACCAAGCCAACAATTCCACTTCCTCTTCCCGCAAATCCCGACGTACGTCCTGCAAGAGAAAAATCCCGCGCAGCGTCCTGCGCGTGGCGAGATAACCTTCGATGAGCGCGCGCCAGTTTTCGCGCTCTTCTTGCGACACTTTGGCGTAGCCATAACCCGGAAGATCTGCAAAAAGAAACTCGTATCTCGCGGGTGCGCACGCCGTGTCGCAATGCACCGCCGGAAGCGACTCGGACTGCGCCATCACGCGAAAAAACTGGATCAAACGCGTCTTGCCGGGCGTCGCGCTCGAACGCGCCAGATTTTTCCGCCCAAGCAAAAGATTGATCAAGCTCGACTTGCCGACGTTCGAACGCCCGACGAATGCAAATTCGGGCAATCCCGTCGCGGGACAACCCTGCGGTGCGGCTGCAGCGAGCAAATATTCGGCTTGCATGATTTTCATCGATCTCTCGCCCTGCATTGAGGAAAGGAGCCTCGGAGCAATGCCGCCACGCAAACGCGAGCTGAGTTTCCACCGACGGAAAACATCAGCCCTGATTTGCAAAAGTACGCGAAAAACGGAATTGCTCAGAGGATCCGAAAACGTTTCTCCGCTTCGTTGCCTTTGCCTGCTTCGGCACCGTCTTGCGCGCAGGCACTCACACTATGCAATTTGAGTCCATCCTGCGCGCTCCCTTTCTCTTTCTCGGTCCACTTTCTCGTTTCAAGGTCGCCCCAGCATCCGCTTTTGCTCGCGCGACGCTTTGTGTCGCGATCCTCCCTGCCCATCCACGTCGCACTAATATTGATTTCACAGCGATCGCACACAGCGAGGCCATCCACCGAGCGCAATCCCTCCGTCGCGCGCAGTCCGACACACACAACCGATTGCAACACGGCGAATTTCCGAAATTTCCAAAACGTCTGCGGCAAAGCGACCTTTGAAAGGCCTACCCGGCGGTGGTAGCCTCTCGTCGCTTTGACCGGTCCCTGTGAGCCCTCCGGCAAAACGAACGCAAATCTACACGCAACCCAAACAGCCGCATCCAAAAGCGAGAGCACGATGTCCAAAGGGATTCAAATTACAATCGGAGCGATCTTCATTGCTGCGCTGGTCGGTTGGTACGGCTACACGAACATCGAACGCTACGAATATTTCCAATCGCTCGCCGATTTTCAGAAGAAAGCCGAGCCCGGCTTGAGCGCACGCGTACACGGATATGTGACACCTGGCACCATTGCACGCAGCCTCGAAGCCAAGTCCGTGCGCTTCGCGATCCAGAGCGAACCGCCGATGAAAGTTGGTCCGTCTTCCCAAACGCTGGCGGTGCTCTACCGCAGCCTCGAAACGCCGGATTTATTCCAAGATGCGGCGGAAGTCGTCGTCGAGGGCCGCCTGGTCGAAGAATCGGGTCAGCTCGTCTTCGAGGCTTCGAAAGTACTCGCAAAATGTCCCTCGAAGTTCGAGGGACATGGCACAGAGAAAGCTCCCTTCCAAGCGCCATGATCTGCATGTCGATCTCTTCAGGTAACAAACATGAAAATGTGTAGCATCTCTCCAGAGGCAACAACGAGCCACTCATGCCGATAGCAGAATTGGGTACCTACGCCTTGCGCCTTGCTCTCTTGACCGCCGCGCTCGGCGCCATCGTGAGCGTTTATGCCGGAAGCCTGCGCAAAGAACTTGCAGCGACGAAAGAAGCCTGGACGCGTGTCGCCGATCGCGCCGTCTTGCTCACCTTTCTGTTTACGACACTTGCCATTGGCATCCTGTTCTACGCCTTTGCAAACAATCACTTCGAGATCGCGTTCGTCGCGCAAAATTCGGCGCGGCGCATGTCTCTCTTTTATCGCCTCGCCGCACTCTGGGGCGGACAAGCCGGCTCACTCTTGCTTTGGTCTTGGATTCTCTTGATCTACAGTTCTGTGTGTATGATCTGGAACCGTCGACAAAACCGCACGCTGATGCCGTGGGTTCATGCCTGCCTGCTCGCCAATGCCTGCTTCTTCTTGAGTCTCGTAAACTTCGTACAAATGCCCTTTGCGATGGCAGATCCCATTCTTTCCGACGGATCGGGCCTCAACCCGCTGCTGCAACATCCGGTCATGGTTTCGCATCCACTCGCCCTCTACGGCGGATTGATCGGCTTTGCTGTGCCGTTTGCGTTTGGCCTCGCCGCCTTGATCACGGGCGAGCTCGGCACGCAGTGGTTTCAAGTCACGCGCCGCTGGACACTCGTCGCCTGGTTCTCGCTCAGCGTCGGCATCTTGCTCGGCGGACGCTGGGCCTATGAAGTGCTGGGTTGGGGCGGCTACTGGGCCTGGGATCCCGTCGAAAACGGTTCCTTCATGCCCTGGCTCGTCGGCACCGCGTATCTGCACTCGGTAATGATCCAAGAAAAACGCGACATGCTCAAAACCTGGAACATGGTTTTGATCGGTCTCACCTACACCACCTGCTTGCTCGGCACCTTCATTACACGAAGCGGTGTCGTTCAATCCGTGCATTCGTTCACGAACTCGGGCTGGTTCGGATACATTTTTCTCGCCTACATGCTTCTGCTCGCCACGGGCTTCTTCGCCGCCGTGTATTGGCGACGCGAAGCACTGCGCAGCCCCAACCGGCTCGAATCCATCGTCTCGCGCGAATCGAGCTTCGTCATCAACAACTGGCTCTTCCTGGCACTGGTCGTGATCGTGTTCTTCGGCACGATGTTCCCCGTCTTCTCGGAGTTGCTCACCGGCACGGCCATCACGATCGGGCCTGCGTGGTTCAACAGCACCACGGCGATTCCGGCGGCGATCTTGCTCTTTCTGATTGGCGTAGGCCCGCTGATCGCATGGCGCAAAGCAACTTGGATGAGTATCCGCAAACAATTCGTGGGACCCGCAGTCATCGGCATCGTCGTCGCGATCGCAATTGCGAGTTATCTCGGAAGGGCAACGCGCTTCTATCCGCTGCTCTTCTGGATGCTCTCCGCCTTCGTCATTGCGACGATCGTGCAAGAGTTCTATCGCGCCATTCGCTCTCGCTGTCGCACGACCGACGAAAATCCACTGCAAGCTTTTTTTCGACTCCTGCAACGCAATCAACAACGCTACGGCGGCTATCTCGTGCATCTCGCGATCGTGTTCATCTTCATCGGCATCGCCGGTGCAGCGTTCGACCAAGAAAAAATCGAGAACCTGCGCGTCGGCGAACGCACAACCATGGCCCCATACACCGTCGAGTATCTCACCGCAACACCGATCCCCGCGCAGCACTACGGCGGCGCCATCGCACGGCTTGCGCTCTATCGCAACGAAACTCCGCTCGCGATCCTGACACCCGAAAAACGCATGTATTGGCTCGAACAACAACCCTCCTCGATTCCGTCGGTGTATTCGACATGGCGTGAAGACTTCTATGTGATCTTGAACGCCGTCGAGCCCGACGGCTCGATCACGCTCAAGATCCATCGCAATCCACTCGTCAACTGGATTTGGATCGGAGCGTACAGCCTCGTTCTTGGCACGATCGCCATTCTCTGGCCCCATCCCGTCAAGACTTCGCAACCCAAAGAAAGCACGACACCCGCATGAAAAAGCTACTTTGCTTGCTTGCATGGATGCTCCATGCGCTTCCGGCGACCGCACAAAACTTCACTCCACCGACGGAAAAATTACCGAGCGGACCGGCAACGATTGCGGGACGCGTCGATCCCGCACAAGCTGGAATCTCCGTCGCCGACGTCGAGGTCATGCTCTATGCACTGCAGCGCGGAGGCCCGCCGGGCATCGCCAAAACGCACACCGATGCACAAGGGCGCTTTGCGTTCGAAAAAATTTCGAACGCACCGGACATCACGTATTTGGTCGGCGCGCAGTTCGAAGGAGTCCCCTTCCCGGGAGAACGCATTCAATTCTCCGACGGAAAACTTCGACACGAAGCCACGATCTCCATCACCGAAGTACACGGGCTCGCCGACGCCAAGCCACCGCGCACGCTGGAGAGCACGCTGCAATTCGAGCGCGGAGCCCAACACTGGACGGTGACGGAAACCCATCAAGTCTCGAACGACAACGCCTTTACGATTTTTGTGCCAACGCCAAATGCACGCGACTCTATTTTGCGTATCACGCTACCGGCGGGCGCTTCCGACTTCACGATGCCCTACGGCGTCATTCCGGAAGGTGTCGATCAAAACGAGCGCCAGATTGCCTTTCGCGGCCCGCTCTATCCGGGCAAGCAAGAATTTCGTTTCTCCTATCAGATGCCTCTCTTCGAAGGCGACTCCCGTTTCGTACGCCGGTTTACAACCTCGACCGAGAAACTCAACGTGCTTTTGCCATCCTCCGGCATCGAGCTTACGAGCCCGGCGCTCACGGCGCGCGGCACGCAGCAAGTCGGCCCGCACTCCATGCGTCGTTTCGAGGGTGGCGCGCTGACTGCAAACGCCGATCTCGTCTTGACACTGAGTGCGCCTCGCGCGCGGCAAGATCCCCAAGCACTCAAACTCGACGAAGTGCGGCTCGTAACGAGTCGTGACGGCATCGTGCTCTACTGCAACGAAGAATATCTTCTCTATGTGGAAGGCGATCAGTCCATCGCCGGAACGTCCGACACACCTTTGTTTCGCACAAAACTTCCAGCCGGTGCCTCCGACATCCATTTCAACGACGATACGGCAAACCTTGGCTTGAACTTAGGCCCCGACGGAGCGCTGACGCTCTCGGGCCCCATTGCACCGGGCGCAACGCAGCTCAGCATTTCGTACTCTCTGCCACTCACGACCGGCGCGTCGGAAATTTCGCGTCGTTTCGAATTCGCGATTCCGATTTTTTCGTTCTACACCGAAGACAACGGCATTCTCGTCGAAAGCGAGCGCTTGCATCGCCGCCGACCTGTCGCCTCGGAGCAAAGCATCTACCAGCGCTTTGAGGGCTTTCAGGTACCGGCGAGCGAGGAAATCAAGATTCGTCTCACTCCGCTTGCAAAACCGCAACCGGTTGCCCGCTGGATCGCACCGTCGGCAGCGCTCGGCGTACTCGCACTCGCGCTCGTCGGCTTGTTCGCGCCGCTCCGCGCACGCGAACGAATCGACGTCGCAGCGACGGAACCCGCCCTCTCCCAAGCACGTCAGGAACGCGAACTCGTCTACACCGCCATTCGCGATCTCGACGAGGACTATCAAACCGACAAGATCGAAGAATCCGTCTATCGTGCCTCGCGCGAAGAATTGCTTGCGCAAGCCGGCGCTTTGCTTGCAGAGGAGCGCAGCGCAGCACTCACTCCCGCCTCCGAGATGAAGCCAAACGCGCAGTGCCCAGGCTGTGCGACACCGATTCGTGACAACGATCGATTTTGTACGCAGTGCGGAGCCAACCTCCACGCGACGAGAGATGACGCATCGTGAGCGCGATGGCAGTCGCCGCAACGAATCTCGTCAAACAGTTCGGCGCACTGCGTGC
>JADFDR010000088.1 GCA_018262735.1 Geobacter sp. | reverse complement strand
GTCGAGCTTCGGTGTCGTACGCGGGCCGCGCGTTGCTCGCTGCAAATGAACCTTTTGCGATCCGCCACAACCCAGTGTCGCTGCAAGAGTGAACATGGCGGAAATTTCGAGAAATTTCCGACGCGTCATGGAAAGCCGGATCGTGCCGTTATCGAAGTCCATGGAAATCCTCTGTCAAAAAGATTCTGCGGCTTGCAAATCGTGCGCATCGGCAGCGAATGCGATGCGGAACGGTCTATCGGGAAATGCCACCTTAGCAAAGCCCCCATCCTCAGAACACCGTCGAGGCATCGCGGCCCTCGACGAACGCCATCGAAAAACGCCCGAGTCCTTTCAAGCCAAACGTCAAACTCCAGCGAAGCGCGCGAAGCTCATTGTTCGCGAAAGCGCGAACGTCGTGCCGTCTTACAACAAGGACCAAAACTTCAGCTCAGGGCCTTCGCATTCCTTCCACTTCATGACTGCAGGTTGGCTTTCCACCGACGGAAAACATCCACTCTGCTTTGTGAAAGCGCTCCACGGTTTCCATTTCCTGAAGGAGCCTCGGATCAATCCCACTTTCGAAAGACGAGTTGATATTCCGCCGACGGAAAGCCTCAACCCTGATTCCGAAAAATGGAATGGATCAAAAGGCTCCTTAACGTTTTTTTCCCAAATACAGGTCGGTAATGCTGCCTTCGAGCATTTCGGCACCGAAGGCAAACGTCTCGGAAAGAGTGGGATGCGGATGAATCGTGAGCGCGATGTCCTCGACATCCGCGCCCATTTCGAGCGCGAGCACCGCTTCTGCGATGAGCTCGCCGGCATTGGGACCGACCATTCCCGCACCGAGCAAACGCCGCGTTTCGGGATCGATGATCAACTTGGTCGTGCCTTCGTTGCGTCCGATCCCAAGCGCGCGTCCACTCGCCGCCCAAGGAAAATTCGCGGTCTCGACGGAGATGCCCTGCGCTTGCGCCGCTTCTTCGGTGAGTCCCATCCAGGCAATCTCGGGATCGGTGTATGCCACCGACGGAATCGCCTTCGCGTCGAACGCCGCAGGAAGTCCCGCGATCACTTCGGCGGCGGTCTTGCCCTGATGCGTCGCTTTGTGCGCAAGCATGGGTTGTCCGACGATATCGCCGATTGCGTAAAGGTTCGGAACGTTCGTGCGCTGCTTGGCATCGACGCGCAAAAAACCGCGCTCGTCGGTAGCGAGCCCTGCCTGCTCGAGGCCGAGCTGATCCGAATTCGGTTTTCGTCCGACGGCCACGAGCACACAATCGAACAAATCCGAAGACGGCGCTTTCGCACCTTCGAAGAACACACGCAAACCCGCCGCTTCGGGCTCGATCTTCGTCACGCGCGTTTCGAGAAAAATATTTTCGTAGCGCGTGCGCAAAATTCGATCGAGTGGGCGCACGAGATCGCGATCGCAACCTGGAACGAGTCCCGGCAAAAGCTCGACGACGGTCACGCGCGAGCCTAGCGCGTGATACACCGTCGCCATTTCGAGACCGATGACTCCGCCCCCGAGCACAAGCAAGCGATCCGGCACACTCGCAAGCCGCAATGCATCCGTCGAATCCATAAGTCGCAGATCGTCCGTCGGAAAATTCGGAATCTCCACGGGCCGCGAACCCGTAGCCACGATGCAATCATCAAAAGAAAACGTCACGCTCGCGCCGGCGTTTTCGACAACGACACTCTCCGGTGTCATGAACTTTGCCGTTCCGCGCACAATCTCGACATTGCGCTTTTTAGCAAGCGCTGCGAGTCCTTGCGTGAGCTTGCCCACCACGCCGTCCTTGAACGCGGCGATCTTCGGCAAATCGAAGCGCGGCGCGCCAAACTCGACACCGTGCTTGGCAATGGCCTTGGCTTCATTCACGACCTGCGCGACGTGCAAAAGCGCCTTCGAGGGAATACAACCGACGTTCAAGCAGACACCACCCAGTGTCGATTCGCGTTCGACCAACACGACCGACAACCCGAGATCCGCCGCGCGAAACGCAGCGGTGTAGCCACCCGGCCCGCCGCCGAGCACGAGAAGTTGCACACGGCGTTCCTCTACCGAAGACGACATCAGCTTGCTCCCCCATCCCTCGCGCGAAACGTATTCAAATCCGCCAGTTTCGCAGCAAGCGCCGTCGTAAACTTCACGCCTTCCACACCGTCGACCACGCGATGGTCGTACGAAAGCGCAAAGGGCAAGATCAAACGCGGCACGAAGGTGCCTTTCTCGAAAACAGGTTTCCACGCGTGACGCGAAACACCGAGAATCGCCACTTCCGGCGCATTGATCACCGGCGAAAAAAACGTCCCACCAAACCCGCCCAAACTCGAAATCGTAAAGCACGCACCTTCGAGATCTGCTGTGCGCAGTTTGCGATTTCGAGCGCGCGCGCTGACCTCTTGCAACTCGGCGGCAAGCGCAAACAAATCCTTTTGATCGACATCGCGAATCACCGGCACCACTAAACCCTGCGGTGTATCAACGGCAACTCCGATATGGCAATACCTCTTCAAAATCAACTTCTCACCCGAGGCATCGAGTGACGCACAAAAGCGTGGGTGGTCGTGCAAATTCTGCGCAACCGCTTTGAGCAAGAAAGCGAGCAGCGTGAGCTTCGTGCCACGCGCCTGCGCCTCGGCTTGCTTCACCTTGCGCTGCACCTCGAGATCTGTGATATCCGCTTCATCGAATTGCGTGACGTGTGGAATCGTGACCCAGGCGCGCCAGAGATTCGCACCGCTCAAGCGCTTGATCTTAGTCAACTCTTCAATTTCAACAGGACCAAATTTTGAAAAATCGATGACAGGAATCGGTGTCACTCGCAACACATCGCTCGGAATCGAGGCAATCATCCCCGAGAGCGCCTGCTTCACAAAATCCTGCACATCTTCTTTGA
Organism: Geobacter sp.; assembly: GCA_018262735.1. Taxonomy (GTDB): domain Bacteria; phylum Myxococcota_A; class UBA9160; order UBA9160; family JADFDR01; genus JADFDR01. The sequence continues at coordinate 4,138 of JADFDR010000088.1, read as the reverse complement.
GCACGCGCCCTTTGCGTCCAGATCCGGCGACGCGTACAAGATCGACACCGAGTTCACGCGCAAAGCGGCGCACACCCGGACTCGCGTGACCGCATCCTGCCGTCGGTGCAATCGCAGGCTGCAATGCTGCTGCGCGCAGACCCGACACAGAATCGCGTTGTGGAGAAACGACGGGCGCCTGCGCCACTGCACGAGGCGTAGCCGTCGCGGCAGGAGTTTCCCTCACAACCTCCCTCGAACTCCCCGGTGCTGCAGCAGCTTGGGCACTGCTCGCTTCGCCAGCAAGCGATGCTTGCGCCGCCGACACGCTTGCCGGATCAACTTCCATTTCGAGCAACACGCCGCCTTCGCTTACGCGATCTCCGACGGAGACAAGCACGCGACGCACGACACCCGCATAAGGCGAAGGAATTTCCATCGTCGCCTTATCGCTTTCGAGCGCAACGAGCGATGCATCGCACTCGACACGATCGCCTGCTGCGACCAACACCTCGATCACCTCGACGCCAGCAAAATTGCCGATATCGGGCACGCGAACTTCGCGAATCTGTTGTGCTTGCGTTTCCAGGGTGCGTCTCCGTTACCGCTTGTTTTCGATGCTTCGTGCCAATGCTCGTTTGCGCGCCGCCTACACCTTCAGCGGGTTTGGTTTCTCGGAAGAGATGCCATATTTCCTCATCGCATCCGACACGACGGAGTGTTGGATAACACCACGATCCGCCAGCGTCTTGAGCGTTGCGAGCACGATGAAAAAGCGATCCACCTCAAAGAAATGACGTAGCTGTTTGCGCGCATCGCTGCGACCGAATCCGTCGGTGCCAAGTACGGTGTAAGTCTCAGGCACCCACGGTCGGATCTGATCGGCATACAACTTCACATAATCCGTCGCTGCGATGACCGGCCCCGAACGCTCTTTCAGACACGAGGTAACGAAACTTTCGCGCGAGGGTTCCGCAGGATGCATCCGATTCCAATGATCGACGTCCAATCCGTCGCGACGAAGCTCATTGAAGCTCGTCACGCTCCACAAATCTGCGTCAACTTCGAATTCGCTACGCAAGATTTCTGCTGCCGCACGCACCTCCAAAAGAATGGCGCCGCCACCGAGAAGCTGCACCTTGCACTTCGCCGTCGGAGATGCTTCTTCAAGCAAGTACATGCCGCGCAAGATCCCTGCCTTCACCGCCTCACCCTCGGGCAATGCAGGATGCGAATAATTTTCGTTCATCGCCGTGATGTAATAGAAAACATCTTCTTCTTCGACGAACATTCGCTTCATTCCGTCGTAAAGAATCACCGCAAGTTCGTAGGAATAAGCGGGATCGTAAGCGACACAATTGGGGATCGTCGAAGCCGCAATCAAACTATGCCCATCTTGGTGTTGCAGCCCTTCCCCGGCAAGTGTTGTGCGTCCCGCCGTCGCGCCGATCAAGAAACCGCGCGCACGACTGTCGCCCGCAGCCCAGGCAAAATCTCCAAAGCGCTGAAAGCCGAACATCGAATAGAAGATGAAGAAAGGCATCATCGGAAAGGCGTGATTGCTGTACGACGTTGCAGCGGCGAGCCACGAACAAAACGAACCCGCTTCGGTAATTCCTTCTTCGAGAATCTGTCCTTTCACGTCTTCGCGGTAATACATCACTTGATCGGCATCCACGGGCTTGTAGCGCTGGCCTTGACCCGAGTAGATACCGAGGGTGCGGAACAATCCTTCGATGCCAAACGTGCGCGCTTCGTCGGGCACGATCGGCACCACGCGCGCACCGATCTTTTTGTCGCGTGTCAGAATCGTGAGTGCGCGCACGAATGCCATCGTCGTCGACATCGTGCGATCTTTCGAACTCTCGAGTAACGGCGCGAACGCCTCGAAACTCGGAATTTCGAGCGGAGCGGCCTTGCATTGCCGTGACGGCAGATAACCACCGAGCGCGCTCCTGCGCTCATGCAAATACTGCATCTCGGGACTGTCGGCAGCAGGTTTGTAGAACGGCAAGGTGTCGAGTTGTTCGTCGGAAATCGGAATGCGATAGCGATCGCGGAATGTACGCAACTCCTCGCCTGTCATTTTCTTGGCTTGATGCGCAACGTTCGTGCCTTCTCCGGCCGTCTTGCCAAGCCCATAACCCTTCACGGTTTTTGCCAAGATCACCGTCGGCTTGCCCACGCTTTGCATAGCTTCATGATATGCGGCATACACTTTTTGCGGATCATGCCCACCACGATTCAAATGCCATATTTCGTCGTCGGTCATGTTGGCGACCATCTCGCGCAGCTTGGGATCCGTTCCAAAGAAATGTTCGCGAACGTAGGCGCCGCCTTGATGCTTGTAGTTTTGATAATCGCCGTCGCACGCTTCTTCCATGCGTCGCAAAAGGCGGCCTTCGTAATCCTTTGCGAGGAGCGGATCCCAACGCCCGCCCCAAATGACTTTGATCACGTTCCAACCCGCACCGCGGAATACGCCTTCGAGTTCTTGAATGATCTTTCCGTTGCCACGCACGGGGCCGTCGAGACGCTGCAAGTTGCAATTGATCACAAAAACCAGATTGTCGAGCCCTTCTCGCGCTGCGAGCGAAATCGCGCCGAGCGATTCCGGCTCATCCATCTCGCCGTCGCCAAGCGTCACCCATACTTTACGGTCGCCAAGTTCGAGCAACTCACGATTGTGTAGATACTTCATGAAACGCGCTTGATAAATCGCCATCAACGACGACAGCCCCATCGACACCGTCGAGAACTGCCAAAAACTCGGCATCAACCAGGGATGCGGATAAGACGAAAGACCGCCGTCCGCACCCACTTCCATGCGAAACTTTTCAAGCTGATCTTCGCCGAGGCGACCTTCCAGAAAAGCGCGCGCATAAATGCCTGGCGAAGCGTGTCCTTGCAGATAGACCAGATCGCCCGCATGTTTTTCGCTCGGCGCGCGCCAGAAGTGATTGAACCCTACATCGAAAAGTGTCGCTACGGATGCAAACGTCGCGATGTGTCCGCCATACTCCGTACTGTGTTTGTTGGCGCGCGCCACCATCGCCATCGCATTCCAGCGGATGATGGAACGGATCCGATGTTCGAGACCGGGCTCGCCCGGGATCTGCGCTTCTTTCACCGGAGCAATCGTATTTACATACGCCGTCACCGCCTTGTACGGCAGATGCACGCCGGAGCGGCGCATACGCTCGATCAATTCCTGAATCAGAAAATGTGCGCGTTCGACACCTTCTTCGCGGCACACGGAATCCAGCGCATCGAGCCACTCTTGCGTCTCTTCCGCATCAAGATCGTTTTCGAGGTGGATGGATCGTTTGTTGCTCATGAAAAACTCTCGCTTCGTTCACGCGCTCAAGTTCACTACGCAAACATCGAAAAAATCGTCGGTAACCCACGCTGCGCGAACAGAATATATCAATCCCACTGTTGTGCCCGGAATTTTCCGTATCCGCGAACAAAGCATCCCGAAAAAGAACAAAACCCACGCTGCAGTAGGCGCCAGGAAGTCTCGATCCACTCCACTTTTTGAGCGTTTTCGAAAATCGCAATTCATTCTTTCCGTCGGTGAAAAATCGATCCACCTCCATCAAGCAGCATGCGTTCGAGATTTGCGGGTGGCAAATCGGCTACTCGATCTGCGTCGGCAACAACACGTGTTTCCAGCGTACAGGGGATTTGAAATACGAAATGCGTGCTCGGGTCAAACTCAGTCGGAAACGCGATTTTCCGGCGTTTCCGGCTGGCCCGCATTCGAATGCGCACCTCGTCGCAACGCACGCAAACTTGTTTCGAGCAGTTCGACACCGATCAGGATCACCACCGTCGTCAGCGCTAGCGCGATGGCTGCAGAGTATTCACCAATCCCGATCGCGGCGCCGATCGCGGCCAGCACCCAGATCACTGCAGCGGTCGTCACGCCGGTCACGCCTTTTTCTTGCCCCATGATGACTCCGGCACCGAGAAAACCGACACCGGTCACGATCTGCCCCACAATACGCGTCGGATCCACACCCTCTCCGGCGAGCCGTGTTCCGAGATGTACAAAAAAATGTGTACTCAAACAAACCAGGATGCTCGTCCGCACACCGGCTGGCTTCCCCTGCAACTGACGCTCGAGGCCGACGACACCGCCGCACAAAATCGAAAC
>JADFDR010000087.1 GCA_018262735.1 Geobacter sp. | reverse complement strand
GAGACGAGCCCAATGGCTAACGTGGACAGCGCGGCACTGCAGAAATGTTTTTCGGAAGCGAAGTTGAACGGGCTCACATTGCGAAATCGCCTGATCAAGGCGGGTGCGTTCGAGGGAATGTCGCCGGGGGGCCTGCCGAGCGAGGCGCTCGTGGCCATGCATCGCGAGCTTGGCGCGGGCGGCATTGCGATGACGACGCTCGCTTATTGTGGCGCGGAGAAGGATGGCCGGCTGCAGCCCAATATGATGTACATGGACGAATACCTGCGTGAATCGATCACTTCGATGATCGAAGTCGTTCATGCTACGGGCGCCAAGGTATCGGGCCAACTTTGCCACGCGGGTGCCTTCACGAAGAATCGCGAGTTGTCGACGCGGCTGGCGCGCGGGCCTTCGTTCGGGCTCAATCGGCTCGGTGCGGTGACGGGAATGCTCTTCGCGCTCGGCATGACGAAGACGGAGATTCGTGCACGAGTGGCGGCGTTCGGACGCGCGGCAGCGTTCATGAAGTCCGTCGGCATGGACGCGATCGAGATCCACTTTGGCCACGGTTACGGTCTCAGCCAATTCATTTCACCGAAGACCAATCATCGCAGCGATGAATACGGAGGCAGTCTCGTCAACCGCATGCGCTTTCCGCTCGAAGTACTCGAAGCGGTACGCAAGGCGGTGGGTGACACATTTCCGGTTCTCGGCAAGATCAGCATGTCGGACGGCGTGAGCGGCGGCGTCACCTACGAAGAATCGGCGCAGATTGCCGAGATGTTCGATAAAGCGACTCTTGATTGTGTCATCCCGAGCGACGGCACGAGTTCCATGAATCCGATGCTGCTCTTTCACGGCGATAGCATTTTGCCGGGGATGCTCGAAAATGAACCCAATCCGGTGGCGCGGTTCGTGTTGCGCGCGGCGGGGCCGCGCTTCTTTCGCGCTTATCCGTATCGCGAAGCCTACTTGCTCGAAAAGGCGCTGCGTATTCGCGAGCGCGTGAAGCGGGGCAGCGTGTGTTACATCGGTGGCGTGTCGAGCAACGAAAGCATCGCGCGTGTCCTAAACGAAGGCTTTGATTTCATTCAACTCGCGCGCACCCTGATCTACGACCCGGCCTTCGTGAAGCACGCGCAAGCCGATCCGAACTACGTCAACGGCTGCACCCATTGCAACCGCTGCGCCACCTTCATCGAAGCCCCCGGCGGCATCCGCTGCACCGAAAACACGAAATAGTGTTGCTCCTGGAAAGATGCCCCTTACGCTAACTCGCTCGGGAACGGGCAGTTTTGTGTCGTGCGCGCACGGGCTTGACGGGACGTGGCTCTTTGACCAAGCGCACCTCCAACTTGCAACCGTGCGCCTTGGCATATTTCTGCAGCGTGGCGATCGAAGGCGAGTGTTTCGCTTCCGCAGCTTCAAGCCGCGCAATCGCCGATTGCGTGGTGTTTTTAGGGAGCCTCTGATCAATTCCGCTTTCGAAAAACGAGTTGACATTCCACCGACGGAAAACATCAACCCTGATTCGCAGGAAATGGAATTGATCAGAGGCTCTTTAGGACTTCCCCACAACCCTCTCGAAAGCGCCCGATGCTATCCACTGCATGGAACAAGCGAAATGCCTTGTGTCGCAGAGCAAATCGATTGCGCGCCTTTTTGAGGTTTGACCTTTGTATATGATGAACGTATACTGAGGCGATGCCGCTCATTCTCGAGTTTTTTCCGGAAGTTGAGTCCTTTGAGTGGGACGAAGGCAATATCGAGAAGAACCAAGGTAAACATTCCGTGCGATGGGTGGAGGCGGAGCAGGTATTTTTTAACCGTCCTATCGTCGTCGCGGAAGCAACGACGAGTGCAAATGAGCTTCGCTACTTTGCACTTGGAAAAACCAACGAGTGGCGACGACTCACGATCGTGTTTACGCTTCGCGGCTCTCGATTGTGGGTGATTTCGGCTCGTCCGATGAGTCGACGCGAAAGGCGGGTGTATGACAAAGCGCAAGAATAAAAAGGCGATTCCAGCCTTCTCCTCCGAATTGAAAGAGCGTGCTCACTGGATCGAACACGACACGGCGGACTATGTGGATTGGTCGAAAGCGCGAACGGCAGTTTTTCCCAATCTCAAACTTTCGACCGAAACCATTTCACTGCGCTTGCCCGCGACTCTTTTGGCGGATCTCAAGATGCTCGCAAATCAGCGTGACGTTCCTTATCAGTCGCTCCTGAAGGTATTTCTGGCCGAGCGCGTTGCAAAAGAAGTAACACCAAAGAAGGTTGGGAACTCCTAACCCGCGAGTAGCGCGATCGGCGCAGGCTCACGCTGGTTCGATGTTGGCTCGGAGTGTGAGCTTGCCGGAGAAGATGCACGTCTTTCCGTCGAGGATCTGGAAGGATCCAATGTGATAGGCAAGCACGGGTTTTGCGGGAAGCGTATAACCGGCGTAGGACAAAAGCGTAAGCAAATCTTTTTGGGTGATTCGAAGCGTCAAAGCCGTGTACTGCATAACGCCAGCGCTCGGAACGGCAACGCTTTTTTGCATCTTTGCTGTAAGCGTGACCTTGACATTGTTCGCCGACGCCGAAGTGTGGGCGCCGAGAGTGCAAAACAGAACAGCAAGCCAAACGGAAAGTTGTCCTTTCTTTTTTTTCACGCACTTCGAGAATGACACGAATTCGTGTTGCTCCTCGCATTTCCTGGAGCGGTGATCAGATACTGCGTATCTTGATCTGTACTTTGCCCGAGAGAATGCACACTTCACCGTCGAATTTTCCATGACCCAAAACCAGCAGGTTGTACAAGTAGCTGGTGAAAATTGCATTTTCGGAATAACTCACGTCGAAGAGGCCGGCTAACGCAAAGAAATTGGAGGCGTCGATGTTCATCGTGAACATGCCATCGCTCAAGTTCTTGATCTTCGTTTTTCCGCCGGGGTTGGAGTCGGTGATGCCGTTGCGGATCCACCCGCTGCTGATCGCAAGACCGAGGACTCCCGAAGGCACCGTGTGCAAGCTGTCTGTTCCGTTCGCATCGAGGATTCGAAATGTTCCGTCGATTGCGCAATACAGGCTCGCGCCATCGGGGAAACTCCCGTAAACCGTCTGGAGCTGCTCGAGAACATCTTTCTGTGTAATTCGAACTTTGCTCGTTTTGTATTGTATGACTCCTGGACGGATTTCCGTGGCGGAATTCGGAAACGTCGCCGTGAGTGCGATTTTGACGTTGTTCGCGCTAGCGCTGCCGGCAAAGCTCAGTGTCAGAAAAAGAATGCCTAGAAAAAGTTGCCATCGTTTCATCGCGGAGTGCCCCCTCGTGGATGGTTCGTAAAAATACACGAAATTGTGTTGGATGTTGCGACTTGCTAAAGCGTAAGCATCGTATGTGAAAAAACGGTGTAGGTCGAGCACGTTTTGCGAGCAGGTCACGCCCCCGCAAAAGCGTCACCCAACACAACATGGCAGCCGCTCAATTGTTTGAATTTTTCGAAGATTTGCCTCGAAAATGCGTACCGAGCTTCCAATCTTCAAATCTTGCAATGTTCCAACGCCGGCAATATCCGGATTTGTGCTCGAGAAGGCGGTTCGGTGTCCACCTTATTCCATCTTGATCTTCATCTTGCCGGAGATGTTGCATACATCGCCGTCGAGCACACCGCCGCCGATCAAAATGAGGTTGTACAAAACCTTGGTTGGGCCAAATCCTGCGTCGGAGTAGCTGACATCCTGCTGGTCGGACAAAGAGAAGTGATGCTCGGAATTAATGTCCAAGACGAGGCTGCTTGGCCGCGTGCGCTTGTACTTGTCCTTGCCCCCGAGATTGAAGTCTTGAATGCCACTGACCACTTGATTGCCGGACGGAGTGAGCGTGAGATCAGAGGACTGCCTCTGAAATTTGATCTTCACGGTTCCGGTTATGACGCATCGCTTACTCTGGTACTTTCCGTCGTTCGGTAATTCGTCCTGAAGGAGTCCTTTGCGACGGAGTTATCGGATCGACCGTTTCTTCGGCGACACCGACCTACCCAAAAGAATTCGAAGCATCGGATGCAATGGAGCGTTTCTTAGTTTGGAAATTCATGATTTTTTTTTGGTGCATTCGCAGTGTTCAGCCTGGTTTGCCGTCGAGGCGCGGGCGGGTGAGGATCGGGAAAAACGTAGCGACGAAGATCAAGAACGCGGCGATCCAGAGTGCTCCAGCGCACACGAGAATGTGTAATGTGGCTTTGGGATCGGGGAAGAGTGCGATGCCGATGCTGCGCACGAGGCCAGCACTCGTTGCGAGAAGATATGCATAAGTCATCGCGCGCGGTGCGATTAGCATGCGTCCGGTGTGACCGAGCGCGACGCGACTCATCATGGAGAGCGTGATGGTTCCGATGCATCCCACCGTGAGTGCGTGCAAACCGGAATTGGGAGGCATGAGCCCGAAGAGATAGCTTGCGGCGAGCATCGAAAGCCCGATCGGGATCCAGAGAAAACCAAGATGGAGCGACCAAATCAGCGAGTCGCGAAGCGTATGTCGCGTTTGCCAGCCAGCCATTCGCGCTAGCAAGACCACGGCACAGATGGCGGCAGCGCTTCCGGCCACCGCCGAGCGCGGCGAGATCAGATCCAAGGCAAAGAAAAGCAGGAGGCTGGGCAGGGCAAGTTCTTCGCTCCCAGGGAGGCTATACGCTTTTACGTGTTTCCCTTGGCGCAAGAGGCCATTGACCGTGAAACTTGGGATGACACGTCCGCCCAGAATGGCAACGAGCAGGATCGAGAGATACACTGCAAAGCGTAGCCCAAAACCCGCATGAAAAATTTCGGAATTTGGAACGCGAATGTCGTTTGCGTTGAGATGCATGAGCAGGTTGCAAGCAAAGAAGCCAAGCAAGATGATGGGAAATCCGTAATTGCGGGCGCGGCGTGCGGCGAGAATACGCGGTGCAAGTGTGAGGGCGAGCGCCGGAAAAAATGCGAGATCGACGATTGCGACGAGCGCGAGCGGCAAGACGTTGACGAACAACATGGCGATGCGACCTGCAAGCCAAAGCACGACGAGCAAAACAAGTGGCAGACCGTGCGTGCGTGTGGTGTTCGTCCAGTTCGGAACGGCCGTGAGCAAGAACCCCGCAATCACCGCAGCGATGAAGCCGAAGACCATTTCGTGACCATGCCACCAAAATGGCACGAGCCAGCGCGGTGCAGGCAACGTGCCTGTGTAAACCGCGAGCCATTCGAGCAAGAGTAGTGGCGAAAAAATTCCAGCGAGCAAAAAGAACGGACGGAACCCGTATGAAAAAAACACATTCGTTTGCGGCGGTGCGCTCGGTTTCGGGTCGAAGGGCTGATGCAGCATCGAGTCGATTCTCCTTAGTAAAGTGCGTCGCGTGTTTCGTGCATGGGTCGTAGTGGAAAAACTGCGCAGTCGGGGCGCTTTGTGGCAAACAAAGCTATCATGCGGCACCGCACGGTCCTAGGCTCGCCGGGCCTAAGTTCAAGTGAAATTCAAAAAAGAAATTTGAAAAATTTTTTCGAAGCGATCGAGTGCGATCGTAGCTCAATGCAAATTGAAGATTGAGAAATGGAAAAATCGAGAAGTCAAATCGAGAAGTTAAAGAAGGGGAAGCCCGTGAACGAAGAAAATCTGAAGTCTCTGAGCACGCCCGAAGAAAAGCTCGCTGCCGCGCGAAGCCGCGCGCACATGCTTTTCGTTCAAGCCTTTGCGTATCCGGCGAGTGAGCAGTGGGATGCGCTCCATGAGGGCGATCTTGTGACGGCGATGCGCACGGTGCTGAGCGAAATCGATGCAGGCCTGCTCGAAGGCGTTTCGCTCGATGCGCTGCGCGAGACGGGCGAAGATCGCGATACGATTGCGGTCGAGTACACGCGCCTTTTTGACGTCGGTGGATCGGGTGGACCGAGTTGTTCGCTTTGGGGTGGCACCTACAGTGATGCGCGAATGAAGATGATGGAAGAAGCGGTGCGCTTCTACAATCACTTCGGACTTTCCGTGTCCGAGGATCCGCACGAACTTCCCGACCACATCACCACGCAGCTCGAGTTCCTACACTATCTTACGTATCGCGAGACCGAAGCGTTGCAAGCAGGTGAAGATGCGGGTTCGTATCGCCGTGCGCAGCGCGACTTCGTGCTGCGGCATCCGGGTAAGTGGGTGCCGAAGCTGGCCGCGGCTGTAAAAGAGCAAAAGGCCATGGAGTTCTTTGTCGTATTGACGGAGCTTCTTCGCCGCTTCTTGCAGCACGAGACCGAGCACTTGATTCGGCTCGAAGGGCCCCCGTCGCTGACGCAAGGAGGAGGCGCGGCTGCGCCCAGTGCTTCCGTCAATTAAGCAGCTTCGGAGGAATCCCGTTTTCGAAATGCAGGTTGATTTTCCACCGACGGAAAACATCAGTTCTAGTTCGCGAAAATACTCGAAAAGTGGAATGGATCAGAGATCCCTTCGGAATGCGAGTTGATTTTCCACCGACGGAAATCCTTGGCCCTGGTTCGCGAAGTACTCAAAAAAACAGAACGAAGCGTGTAGGCCCCTTCGTTTTTACGCCGCCTGCGAGTGCGAGTCGTCGCTCAGGTGACATTTTCTTGTGTCTGTTGAGTTTCGTCTCGGAGAAAGCATTTTGCCGCGTGCATTGGAGCCTCTCGATTACGCCGAAAAGACGTTCTTGGCGTGAGGATCGAAGGTGGCGAGTAGCACGCGCTCCTGCGGTTTTTCGGATGCAGTCTTGGGAATTTCTTCGACGATTTGCAAGTAGCTCGGCACGGCGTTCGTTTCGAGTTTTTCACGGCAGCACGCAAAAATTTCCGACGCGGTGATCTTGGCCGATGCGGTGGAATCGGCGAGCACGATCGCCGCAACGATGTCCTTCTCGCCCGGCGCTTGCGAAGCCGCGGGCACGCCATACACAAAAACGTCGTCGACTTGTGGAATTTCGGCGATCGCTTTTTCGACGAAAGAGGAATGAATGAACTCGCCGTTGCGCCGTAACCCGCCGCCGGCGCGGTAGTCGAAGAACAACCAGCCTTCGGCGTCGCGATGTCCCATGTCGCCGCTGTGATTCCAACCGCCGCGAAGTTTTTGGGTGGA
>JADFDR010000086.1 GCA_018262735.1 Geobacter sp. | reverse complement strand
ACTCAAGTTTGAGTAACTCGAACGATTGTGCAGCCCTGCGAAACTTGGCGCGCTCCGCTTCCGGCGCCGGAATCAAACCCTTGTCGGCGAGATACCCGTTTTCGCCAACCGCCTTTTCGCTCGCAAACTCCGACACGAATTCCTTCAATCCTCTCACGGAAGCGACGTGCGACTTTTTCACATAGATGTAAAGCGCGCGCGACACAGGATATTTTCCGTCGGCAATCGCCTCGAACGTCGGCTCAACACCGTTGACGTTGCTGCCTTGCAGCTTGTCCGTATTTTGATCGAGAAAGCTATAGCCGAACACACCGAGCGCATTCTTGTTTGCAACGAGTTTTTGCACGATCAAGTTGTCGTTCTCGCCGGCTTCGACAAACGCGCCATCTTCACGAATCGACTGGCAAACACTCTTGAACTTTTTCTCGTCGCGGTCTTTGAGTGCCTTCAACTGCGGGAACGCGATGCAGCCACCTTCGAGCACGAGTTCGTTGAACGCATCGCGCGTGCCCGAAGTCGGCGGAGGTCCAAACACTTCGATCTTGACACTTGGAAGTGACGCATCGACATCTTTCCAGGTCTTGTGCGGATTGGGAATCCATTTTCCGCCCAGGCCCGGAACTTCCTTCGCAAGCGCGAGAAAAACCTGTTTCTGTGTCAGTGCATAACGCGGCACCGCTTTCGAATTGGCAAGCACGATTCCGTCGTAACCTATTTTCACTTCCGTGATTTCCGCCACGCCATTTTTTGCACAAAGTTCGACTTCCGACTTCTTGATTCGCCGTGAAGCGTTCGCGATGTCCGGCGTATCGAGACCGGCACCCGAACAAAACAATTTGAGGCCTCCACCCGTACCCGTGCTTTCGACGATCGGCGCCTTGAACGATGTCGTGCGGCCAAATTCTTCCGCCACCACCGTCGCAAACGGATACACCGTCGATGAACCCACGATGCGGATCTGATCTCGGGCCAAAGCCACGCTCGGAAGCGCAATCGCTGCAATGAGTAAAAGATTTTTGATGGACACTTGCTTCTCCTTGGCGCAGGAAGCGCGTTTTGCAGTTTTCCTTTGAACGCCTCGCGTTTCTCGATTTGCCCATTCGCGCGCCGCGTTCGCATTCTCTTCGTTTTGCTTTGCTTGCTTTTCTGCAGCCAAACCTATCCCGCCCCTGTCACGGCTTTGCTGCGGCTTTGTGACAAATGGGTGAACTTCGCTTTTCTTCACGTGCGCTCGCACGTTCGGCATGGACTCGCTTCGCACACCGCCTTCACCCGAATGCGTACCTAAAACTTGAATTCAAGATCTGCCTGCACCCGCGTGCGCTCGGCACCCGCGACGGAATTGCCACCCTTCGTCGCGCGAAAGCCTGCACTGTCTTCGATGGCTTCCGACTGAAAGAGCGTGAGCCCCGCGACCGTGTTCGCCCAAACCTGACGCTTCATATAGAAGACCAGCGATTCGCGATTCGTCTTGCCGTCCGTGACGCTGCTATCGATGAATACCGACGGAAAAGAGTTCGCCTCGAAGTGCCCGTAACCAAGCCCAAGCTCGACATACTTCTTCGCGTCGCCGGTTTCGATGCCGACGCCCCAACCGAGATCCTCGCGACCCGCATCGGGGAACATTACGGAGCGCTCGGCGTCGAGATTCTTGAACACGCTGCCATACACCGTAATGGGCCAGTTGGCGATGCCCGTGTATTTGCCGTAGAGCTTGGCTTCAACCTCATTCAGCGAGCCACCGCTCTCTTCGCCAGTCAATCCGTCGACGACGTTGCCCATACCGTAGGCGCGAGTCACAAACGCCGAGTTGAGCGCGCTGAAGCGGTAATAGGCCGCGTGACCACCGATCTCGACTCCGTCCATGACACGAGCTTGTGTTCCGAGTTGCAAGCCGAGCACATGCGGATCTTTGGCGCTGCTGTTTTCGTCGAAGATGAAATAACCCGCGTTCGCGAACAGATTCACACCTTCACCGACGGGAGTCGAAAAATTCGCAGATACACCTTCGGGTGTAATGTCGCTATCCCACATATAGTACTTACCGCTCTTGGAAAAGAACGGGTTGTCCATCTTGCCGGCTTGCAGAAAGAGCTTGGCACCTTCGAGGCCAGGCACCTTGCCGCCCTTCCACGGCGAAAACTTCACATAGGCCGCATCGAAACGAATCGGATCCGAATCGAAGTCAAGCGAATCTCCCATCGTTTGATTCGCGCTTCTCGGATCGTCACTGCCCGAAGCCAGTCGAAAGAAAACATTGGCGTAATCATTGATCTCGGCGCCGATTCCGATCCGCGCGCGATACCGCCCACGCGAACGATCGTTTTGCTTCGCGCCGGTCTCGTCTTTCGCAAAATGGAAATACTCGTAGCGCGCCCGGAAATCACCCGAAAACGTGAGCTTCGGCAACCAACCGCTGCTGTTCTTCTCGTAACTCGCGTTCTTCGTCGCAAGACGCGTGTACTCTTCTTCCTCGATGATGCCGCGATCGCGCAAGATTCCGAGAATCTCCTGCACGCCACTATCCTCTTTGCCTGCCGCCTTCGCGTCGAACGAACTCGTTCCAAAGCCCATCGCGAGAACAAGCAATGCCACTTTGAATGGTTTCGAAAATACCTTTTTCATCTTTCTCTCCTTTTTGCATTTCCATTGCGCCTCGGTCTCTCTTCCGCACCCGAGTTTTCTTCCGGACACAGGCGGTTGCACTGCCGTCGCAAAGAGAACGTACGCAGACGATGTGTCGAAGAAAAAACCTCTCCATGACATTTCGGTGAAAAATATTCGGCTCTTGTGGAATCTGGATCATTTGAGAAATGCCGTTTATGAATCTATAGTTTTCGCAAGAAATATTTCGATGAAACTTCATGAGCAAAAAGAGACGAACGGCTTTTGCGAAAGAGACTCGCCGAAGTGCGCGGAAGAAAATCTGCGCCAAAGAGCCGAGTCGCCCAGAAACGCAAAGCGAAAGCGCAAAGCAGAACAACGGCTGTACGCGTTTTTAGCCGAGGCTTTTATCCGAAAAAAGGAAAGCTGCATCCGCCCGAGGCAACAGGACGCGAAAGCACGAACCCTGACCCGGTTTACTTTCCACACCCATCTCGCCGCCAAGCTGCTGCACGAGATGCCTTACGATCGCCAGCCCAAGCCCCGTACCGCCCTGCATGCGTGAACGCGCCTGATCTACGCGATAGAAACGTTCGAAAATTTTTTCCTGCTCCTCGGTGGGGATACCGATTCCCGTGTCACGTATCGAAAACTCGACCCGCTCGGAAGTTGCTTGCACAAGCACGATGTGAATTGCTCCACCGGGATCGGTGTATTTAATCGCGTTGTCGAGCAAATTCACGACGATCTGCTCGACCGCCTGTGCGTCGCTGCAGATCGACAGCGGGCGCGGAGTCGCAAAGTCGACATGCAAATCGCGCGTACGCAGTGCCTCGCTGCGATCCCGCAACGCCGCATCGACGATGGCATCGAGCGCAAACGTCTCGCGTCTCAAAGATGTGTCACGATTTTCGATGCGCGCCAATTCGAGCAAATCGTTCACCAAGTTCGTCAAGCGCCGCGCATTGCGATCGATGATTTCGAGATACTGCACGCGCTCGGCCTCATTCGAAGAACCTTGCAAAAGCGTTTCGGCAAAACCGCGAATCGCGGCGAGTGGCGTGCGCAATTCGTGCGACGCATTCGACACAAAATCGCGTCGGATGCGCTCCAGACGACGAATTTCGGAAATATCGTGAAAAACGGCGACGGTGCCGACGCGCGCGTCACCGCGCGGGAAACCGACGGCCTGCACCCGCAAAACCTGTTCGCCGCCTTCGCCAAGCGCGATCTCCGTCTGCAGCGAGTCTCGTGCACTCTGTGCCGTCGTGAAAAAATCTTCCAAGGCGACGTTGCGCACAACCGCGAGCAAGCTACTTCCTTCGACGTCGAGCGCTTGCTCCAAATGGAACAGATCCCGAAAGCGCGTATTGACGAGAGCTATGCGTCCTTGCAAATCGAGAACCAAGAGACCTTCGGCCATTCCGTCGAGAATCGCGTGGAGCTGCTGTTTTTCCGTCGCAATTTCCATCAACCGCGCGCGGAGCTGCTCGGCAATTTGATTCACCGCTCCTGCAATTTCACCAAGCTCGGTACTCCGCGACCATTCGAGGCGCTGCGCAAAATCTCCCTGAACGAAACGCGAGACCACATGCGCCAGATCTTCAACAGGACGCAACGTCGCTGCCGTCCAAAAAAGCGCGATCACAAGCGCAACGCACAACCCCAAGATGCCTGCCTTGATCAACTCTCGGTGTAGGGCTGCAACGCTGGCTTCTATTTTCGGCATTTCAACCGCAATGCGTACGACACCCGGCACTGTCTCCGTGGGCGGTAACGCAAGATAGAGATAGCGTTGTCCGACAATGTTGCTCTGCCGCAAATCCACACCGATCTGCCCCGCAAGCGCTGCCGCCATTTCGGGACGCATCGCGTGATTTTCAAGACGCGGCAACTCTGCGAGGGAAACGTCGGAATCACCGAGCACGAATCCGTCACGACCCATCAGCGTCACGCGCGCATGAATTTGCCGCGCCGTGCGATTCGCGATCCGGTCGAGAGTTTCGGATTCTCCGACGACATACGACATCCCGTGCGTGAGTTCTTGAACGAGACGCGCCTGCGCAGCAAGCGATTCCGTCAAATGCGCTCGCTCCTGTTCGCGAAGACCGCGCTCGACAAATACGCCCGAAGCGAGTGCAACCAAGGCTACGAGTGCAACCAACAACAACACAAGTTTGAGTTGCGTGCGTGGCAGCGCGCTGCGAAACATGCCCCATGGAAAGATTGAGAACCGAGACGGACGACGCAGATCGATGTCGCTCATGCATCTCCAAATCGATAGCCGACGCCGCGTACGGTTTCGATGCAATCGCCCGCGCTGCCCAGCTTTTCACGCAAGCGCTTCATATGCGTATCGATCGTACGTGTCGTCACCGTGACGTCCGAGCCCCAAACTTTTTCGAGCAACTTCTCGCGCGTTTGCACGCGTCCCGCATTCGACATCAAGTTTCGTAAGAGTTGAAACTCTTTCGTCGTCAATACGACTTCCTCCTCGGCCACGAAACAGCGATGCGCATCCTCATCAAGCGTCAACGCGCCTTGTTTCAGCACCTTGGGACCGGCCTCGCTGCCACCTTGCGAACGACGCAGGAGCGCGCGAATGCGTAGCCCGAGTTCGCGCGGGCTAAACGGTTTCGTCATGTAGTCGTCCGCGCCAAGTTCAAACCCCACGACACGATCGATCTCTTCGCCCTTTGCCGTCAGCATCAACACGGGCAAGTTCGAAAAGCGCGAATCGGCGCGAATCCTTCGACACAATTCTGTGCCGGACAGATCCGGCAACATCACATCCAAAATCACCAAGTCGGGCGTGCGCCGCGCCACGGCATCGAGCGCCTCGCGACCGCAAGTCACCGCTTCAACCGCATATCCCTCACGCACGAGACCGATCCGGATCAGCTCCAAAAGATCCGGTTCGTCGTCGACAATCAAAATTCGCTGAGCCATGGGTTCAAAATACCAGTCGCGCGCCAAAGTGCAGTCGGATTGTGCTGCGTTCGAATTCAACTTCTCAGGTTCTACACAGCGTTGTCACAAAAGCGCCACGACCGACCAAGAAGCGAATCAAACCCAATCTCCCACGCGCATGCCCAATGCGCACTCTCCATTTTTTGTACGCATGCAGAAAGTTCGTGACGCAACTTCCCGAATGCACTGGCCCCGATGCGTCCACGAAATTTTCTCATTCGCTTAACGCCGCCTTTGCGATGCCAATCCGATCCGACTCGAACGACGCAACAGTGGATGCACCACGCACAAAAAGCTGTTTCGATGACGTGGCGTCGAGCGAAGTGCAATTCGCTTCATCCAGAGAGCCTCGGATGCATTCACTTCCCCATGCGAGTCGCATTTGCCACCGACGGAAAACATCGGTCCTGATTTTCGAAAGTGCTTGAAAAACAGAATCGATCCCGGGCTCCCTGGCCCCGCAGCGATTGCCTACCTGCAGAGGAAGATCCGAAAAAAATTGCAACGAAATGTCCCACGAGAGCCGCGTTGAACCGCAGCATACGCGCTGCGAGTTCGGACTTTCTTCCTGCACCGCAACGAAGCGAATCTCCGCGTACGCAAAATCGACAAAATGCCTCGAAAATCACAGGCATATGCTTTGCTGTTCTTGCTACTTTGGTGCCCTATCCAACAACGCCCGATCAAGCCCAGCGAGCGATCCAAGATCAAAAGGAGGAAAAGTAAATGGCTTCTCCCACGACACCGAATGCATTGCAAACCTGCCTCGTGGCAACGGACTTTTCGGAAACTGCGCAACTTGCCATCGACTGGGCAATTCAAATCGCGAAAACGCACAATGCGCGTCTACTCATTGCTCACGCACTCGCTGCACCGATTCCGCCCGAGATTGGCATCGACTTCATCGTGCCGGCTCCCGATCTCTATGTACAGCAACGCAAATATGCAGAAAAACGCTTGGCGGAAACGTTGGCCGATGCGGAACAACGTGGCGCCAATGCGTCGGCGCATCTTCTTCAGGGGTACGCCGCAAAACAGATTCTTGAACTTTCCGAAAACGAAAACGCAGGCTTGATCGTGATCGGCACGCGCGGCTTGACGGGATGGCAACATCTCGTCGCAGGCAGCATCGCAGCCGAAGTGATGCGCGACGCGGCGTGCCCCGTGCTTGCCATCCATCCAGATACGCCGGCTCCGCAACGACCGATTCGCAAAATTTTGGTTCCTACCGACTTTTCGGAAGATGCCGATCTCGCCACGCACGCCGCGTATCAACTGCTCGCTACACAGGGAAAGGACACCGAACTTGTGTTTTTGCACGCTTACGACATTCCCGTGGAGTACGCCGGATTTTCAGGGATTACCGTGCTTTCCGAGCGCACCATCCTCGATCAGGTGAGCGAAAATCTGGCGCAGCTCGCAGAAAAATTCCGTCGCAATGGCGTCGCGGTGCAAACGCTCGTGCGTCGCGGTTACGCTCCCGTAGCCATTCTCGAAACCGCCAAGCAGCAAGAAGTGGACTTGATCGCCATGGGCACGCATGGACGCGGTGCCGTCAAGCGCTTCTTGTTCGGGAGCACCGCCGAGCGTGTACTG
>JADFDR010000085.1 GCA_018262735.1 Geobacter sp. | reverse complement strand
CTGAGTTTGCGCGTGCGACACTTCAAAGTGTTTTCGCCCAAGGTGCCCGGGTCCATCCTGTTTTTCGAGTCTTTTCGCAAGCTCGGGCGGATGTTTTCCGTCGGCGAGGAATCAACTTGCATTTCGAAAGCGGGGTTCATTCGGGGATTTGAAAGCAAATCGTTGCGTTGGACGCGTTGCTTGCAAGGCTCGATGCGCTTTGCGTCAAGGTTGTCCGGAATCGTTGCTTGGTTGCACGGAGGTCGCAGGGGGAGACATGGCTTCGCTACGCACGGCTTGTACGATCATCTGCGAAGCGACGATCAGCAAGAAGACGGCAAAGATCAAGCGCAGACCGCGATCCGAGAGTTTCCCGGTGAGTGCTGCGCCGAAGTAACTTCCGACAACAGAAAGTGTCGATACGAGAAAAATGATTTTCCAACTTTGCGTTGGCAGATGACCGAGCTGATAATGCTTCCAGGAGCCGACACTCGCGGTTGCGATGATGACACAAAGCGAAGTTGCAATGGCTTGGTGGATGGACATGCCGAGCAGACGCATGAAGGCGGGCACCAAGATGACGCCGCCGCCGACGCCGAGCAGCCCGCTCAGTGTGCCGGCAAAAAGTCCGATCGCCGCGCAGAGCAAGAGCAAGCTCATCCAGGGCATCACCGGTTTCCTCCGATCCAGAATTTCGAGATTGATTTTTGCATACGCTTCGTCGCAGCGTGTCGGTTTTGATTTGCTTCAAAGTTGCGCATCGCTTGCGATCGCCATCCTTGCTGCTTCGTTTCGTCTTCACTCCGGGATGGGGAGTCGCAAAAAGAATTTCATTTGCACAGCGTTGCCGGTTAGTTTTGCACGGTAGCCCTGGAATCTTGCATGGAATAAGCATTTTTTGAGAAAGGACTGCGATAACTCCTCAATCCGCGTCCGATAAGGGCCGATTCAGCTGCGACATGATGACCTCCCGCCAAACATTTTTGCGCTGGCCGCTGTTTGCACTGCTTGTTGCTTGTGCATTCGCACTGATTTCGATTTTCCATGCTGCGCGAGCAGAACAAGAACCGAGTGCATCCGCGCCCGAGGCGCCCGCTGCGGATGCAAATGCACCTGCGACCGAAGCTGCACCCGATGCCGAGGCGCCGGTGCACAAGGTGCTGTGGGATTTGGTGATTTTGCCACCCTCGGTGAATGAACCGCTCGTCGGTGTCGAGCGCGGGCTCGAGCAGCTTCTGCGGTCGCAATCGCACGCGGCAGATATCGATCTCATGCCCGAGGCGGAATTTGCAAAATGGATGCTCGAGCGTGGTGAGGGCAAGGGGCCGCTTACGTTTCGGGAATTTCCGGCACTCGTCGATCGGATCCAAAGCACCGCTGTTCTGGTGACGCATTTTCGTGTCGATCCCGATGAGGCACTGTCGATTCGCATGATCGTCTATGAAGTTGCCTCGGGGCGCATCGTGGCTGGTGCGCAAGCGGCGGGCAATTTGTCGGATTTGGGGCTTTTGACGGCGCGAGCTCTCGGCAATGCCTTGCTTCGCTCTGGCTTGACGGGGGTGGAAGCGCCGACGAGCGGACCTTCCCTGACGGAACTTGCTGCGCTTTCGCGCGCGCTCGAAAAACTTTCGCGTAAGGAAGCGATCGATGCGTGGCGCGAGATCGAGGCGTTTGACACTCCTCTTGAAAAGAGTGTTCGATCGGACATTCAGCGTTTCGTCGATCAATCTGCCGACGAAAATCTGAAGGCGCATCTTCTGGTCGTCCAAGGCAACTCGGGCCAGGCAATTCGCATGATTGCAGAGCGGCGTGACCCAGGCGACTCCGAGAAGGACGCTCGGTTCTTCGTGCTGCAAGGCGAGACAATTCTTGGTGTACGCCAGCCCGATTTTGCGCAGGCGATCGGCTTCTTTCAAAAAGCATTGGCTCTGGATCCAAAAAATTTTGACGCGCAACTCGGCCTTGCTCGGGCGTATCAAAAAGCCAAGCAGCTCGTGGAGGCAGAGCAAGCGTATACGGCGCTGATTGCAATTGACCCGATGCGTCCCGAGGCGTATCGCGGTCTTGCCGAACTCAAGGCGGAAGATCCGGAATTGAGTGCAAAGTATTTGCTGCAAGCCGCGCGCTGCGAACGCGATCGCCTCGAAATCGACAAAGCGCAAACGACGTACCTCAAAGCAGAAGCTGCGGCACCGACACTTACGGGTGTTACTCGTCAAGAACTGGCAGCGATGCTCGAAAATCTTGGCGAGCTAGACAAGGCGGCGGAAAATTATGCCGTCGCGATCGATGCGGGTGCCGATAGCGCCGACAATTGGAAGGGCGTTGCGCGAACGCAACAGCGTCTCGGCAAAACTGCCGAGGCGGAAATCGCACTGACCGAAGCGCAAAAGAAAAATCCCAACGACGAAGAGTCGATGCGACGTTTGGGAGAGGTCTACACCGCAACGAATCGTCCCAAGGAAGCGCGTGCGGTTTTGCAGAAGGCATACGATCGCAATCCGAAGGATCAAAAAACGCGCAAAGCCTTTGCGTACTCTTTGCATATGGGCGGTGCGTCGGAGCAAGCACTCGAAGTGCTTGGTTCGCCGGACGATCCGTTCGCTTCCACGACACAGGATCTTGCACAGATGGCAGAGATTTATCGCGACATGGGAGACCTGCCTGCTGCGCGTGCTTCGCTTCTGCAGGCGATCGATCGCGATCCCGAACTTCCGTCGCTGCACTATCAATTGGCGGTGATTTACGACAAAGAGGGAAACGCCACCGCTGCGGGCGAAGCGTACGCATTGGCCGATTTGATGGGCGCGCGCGATATCGAAGCGAAGCGAGTTGCGGCGCGCGATCTTCCGGATTGGAAGCCAAGCGTTTTCGATAGTTTCGTTTCGTCGTTTCAGACGCAGCGTCCTGTGATTCGTGTGGCTTATCTTGGTCTCGTCGAAAAAGGCGATCGCACTTCGCAGATTCATGATTGGACGCTTCCCTACGCGCCAAGTTTGTATCTGGTCAACAAAGAACTCGAGCGCGCTTTTGGCGGGCGTTATCAGCTCGTGAGCTCTTCGATTCCGGGGCATCTCGAAGAGGACGTTGCGCAGCTTTATCGAGACGGAAACAAGGATGAGGCCGCGCTGCGCGTCATCACGACACTTCAAGCCGATGCCGTCGTGCTCGGATCGATGGCGCGTCCGACGTTTGGAACGCTCGATCTCGAAGTGCACATGTTTTCGGGAGCGCAAATCAACACGCTCGAACGCTTGCAAAATTCAAACATCCTGCGCGTCGAACTGAATTCGCCCTTCCGCACGATCAACATCGCCTCGCTTGTGATTTACCTGATGGGGATCGCGTTTCTCGTCTACAAGTTCACGCGAGGTTCGGGAAGTGTCGTCGTGAATCTCGATTGGTCGCAAGACACCGTAGGCATGTTTAGCATTCAGCTTTCGAAGCGACCGACTTCGGTGTCATCCTCGGCAAAGACTTCGGGAACTGCAAATGCCATCACGCGATTTACGCCCAAACTTAATTTTTTGCGGCGTTTTTCGCGTGCCATGGTTGACCCGCGAACGGAGTTTAAGCGTGTGCCGCCAGGTACCTATTACGTGGCGATTCAAGGCTTGCTGCAAAATCCCGACAACAAGGAAGTGATTGGAAACTTCATCGAAGAAAAGAAGATCGAAGTTCGCCGTGGGCAAACGCGCGAATTGTCCTTCAACTTCAAATCGGAAGATTGCCCCATTTCTGTGCGCATCCTGTTTCAGGAGAAGCCTGCGAAAAATGCGATGCTTGCTCTCAAAGGCGAGTCGAATGCGCTGCGCTACGTCACCGAAACCGAAACGATGCTGTACTTGAAGCCCGGAAGCTATGCGGTGATCGTCGGCTTCAATGGGCGCGTGCTCGAATCGCCGCTGGAAGTGCCCTCGATCAAACCCATGAACCTGACCATCGAGGTTGCGAACGACTACGGCTTGGTGTTCGAGGGCTGTGTGCCTGCGGTTGAGCCGTACCTCAATGGCGATTACGGCTACGCAGCTTCGTTGCTCGAAAAAAACGGTTTGTCGGAAATTGCGAATCGGGTTCGGCGTACTTCCAAAGCGCATAGCGATGGAGTGGAAAAATCGCGTGCCGCAGGCGTTGCATCGCGGGTTTCGTCACCAAGAAGTGTAGATCTTGCTGAGCCTGATGCAGTCGTCCTGGATGCGAAACATGCATTCCATGATGCGGGTTTTTCCGTCGGAGAAGGAGGATCCGAGTCGCTTGAAAGTGCCGCGCGTGCCTACGAAGCCACCTACGATTTCGAAAATGCTTTGAACTGTTATCAGCAACTTGGACATCTGCCCAAAGTGATGGAGCTGCTGGAGCATTTGGGAGATTATTTCGAGGCGGGCAAAACGGCCAAGCAACTCGGCGAGATCGATCGTGCGATTGCCAACTTTCAGCGTATCGAGACGCGCGACGATTTCTATCCTGCAGCCTGCCGCGAACTGGCAGATATTTTTCTCGAACGCGAACAGCCCGAAATTGCTCTTCAGACACTCGAAGGTGTCGTTCGCGTTTTTGGAGCAGATCACTTGGACGTCGAAACGCAAGACAAGCTTGCGCGCAGCTACGAGGCGCTCGATCGTTTTAGCGAGGCACTGACGTTGTGCGAGGCGATTCAGGCGAAGGATTATCATTTTTCTGGGATTGCAGAACGGATCAGCAAGTTACGCGAAGATGTTTCATCTCAAAAAACAATGATTGGAGCGCTTGGCGGAGAGACGAAGCGCGTGCCGAGCGGCGGCGCTTTGTCGGAAGAGAGCCGTTACGAGGTGCTCAGCGAACTCGGACGAGGTGGCATGGGCGTTGTGTACAAGGCGCGCGACAAGCGACTTGGCCGTATCGTGGCCTTGAAGCGTTTGCCGGAAAATTTGCGAGAGCATCCGAAGGTGGTGGAACTGTTCTTGCGCGAAGCGCGTTCTGCCGCAGCACTCAATCATCCAAACGTGGTGACACTTTTCGATGCCGGAGAAGATGGCGGACAGTATTTCATTACCATGGAAATGCTCGAAGGTTTGCCGCTCGACGAAATTTTGCGCAAGAAGAAAAAACTTTCTCCGAAAGATGTGTGCCGTATTGGAGCGCAGATCGCGACCGGGCTTGCCTACGCGCACAAGAACAAGATCGTGCATCGTGATATCAAGACGGCGAATCTTTTTTTCACTTCGGACAAGGTCGTCAAGATCATGGATTTCGGTCTTGCGAAGATGATGGAAGAAGTGCGCCGTGCAGCGACGGTGATCGGTGGTACTCCCTACTACATGGCACCGGAACAAGCGATCGGCGATAACGTGGATTCGCGTGCAGACATTTACGCATTCGGAGTGACGCTCTTCGAGATGGCAACGGGAGGAGTTCCGTTCAAGGAGGGCGATATTACCTATCATCATCGCCATACTCCGGCACCGGACGTGCGCGAACGAGATCCGAGTGTTCCTGCGCCACTTGCAGAATTGATTTTTCAAATGATGGCGAAGGATCGTGAAGATCGTCCGGCGACGGCTGCCGAGATTGCAGAGCGCCTGACGCAGATTGCTCAACAGATCGCCTAAGCAGCCCTTGATGCATTCCCGGTTTTGAGCATTTTCGCAAACGAGATCTGATGTTTTCCGTCGGTGGAAAATCAACCCGTAGGGATGCAGCGGAATGGAGCAGAGGCTCCCGGACTCACCGTTTCTTCGCAGCGCGCGCCGGACTTACATACGGATTACCTGCCAGGTAGAAGCGATAGGGCCGTTCGCATGCCGTCGAAATTCCGATACGCCCGCTTTGCAAGATCGGCCCCGAGCGCGCGTCGAGTGATTTGCGAATCGTGAGCGAGCCACGCGTGAGATCCGCACCGTAATCATCAAGCGTAATGCCGAAGGCTTGCGTGAGCTTGCCTGGGCCATTTGTCAATTGACGCAAAAAAGTGTCGATCGTTTGGGAGTTGTTTTTCGGGCGATCGTGCAGGTTTCGATTCCTACACATTTCAGTGACGCCGGAAGAAAATTCGCGAATTGGTTCGACCGCGCGCAAAAGTACGGCGGCGGCACGGCCCGCCTGCTCGCAGACGACGTTCGCGCAAATATGCATTCCGTAGCTTTGATAGACGTAAAGCCGCCCGGCGGGCCCGAACATGGCGCGATTGCGCGGCGTTTCGCGACGGTAGGCGTGGGAAGCCGGGTCTTCTCCGACGCCGAGATAAGCTTCGACTTCAACGATGCGTCCTACCCAAAGTTTTCCGTCGGAGAGTTTGCGCACGAGGAGCGCGCCAAGGAGATCGGGTGCCACGTCGAGGCAGGGCCGTTCATAAAAAGAGCGTGGAAACGTTGCGCCGAGTTTCACATCGAAAACCTCCGAGAGCCTCTGAGGAATTTCATTTTTTGAGTATCTCCGCAAACGAGAGTTGAGTCTTTCCGTCGGTGGAAAACAATCCGCCTTTCGAAGGAGCCTCTGATGAATCCCACTTTCGAAAGACGAGTCGATTTTTCACCGACGGGAAACATCCGCTCTGATTCGCGGAAAATGGAATGGATCCGAGGTTTCCGAAAGCAGAATGAAGCCGAGTCTCCTTCGCGATTTGCGCAGACTTCGTATTGCAGCACGTTCTGTCGAATCACGGTTGGGAGCGCACGGTCTGTGAAGGCGCAGGCGAGGGTGCTGTTTCCGTCGGAGATGCGCTTGGCATTTCGCCTTGAGGGAGTGTGAAAATGTGCGAACGCAGTCTCCGCCAATCTTCACGGGCCGCATGCAAGTCTATGTTGGCGTCCCCGCGTGCAAGCGCATTTTGTTGAACGCGTTGCGCAAATTCGCGCAAACGTTTTTGAGCCAGTCGCGCCTTTGCGGGATCTTCTCGCGTCGTGATGGCATTTGAGAGTTGCTCGACGAAGAGCGCAATTCGTTCTGCTTCGAACGATTGCGGCTTTCCGGGTTGATCGAGAATCGCTTCGAGGAGCGCAATCTCCGACGCATATGTGACTGCGCTGAGTTCCAAATCGGCGTTTTGCTTCCGAAGCGCTTTGACGGGGAGGGCGATTTGCAAACCTCGCTCGATCCACGAGGACGGAATCATCGCAAACAAAAGGCCAGCGACGGCGAGGCCTACGACGCCGCCAAATGCTCGACGGCCTCGTGCGGCAGACGACTTCATCGTCGTGGAAAGCCCATGCAGGCAAAGAGGGCAAGTTTGCGCAGCAGGATATTGCAAGCCGTGCGTCGAGCAATGTCCGAGTGCCGGTTTTTCCGTCGGTGTATCGATGGAGATATTTTTTTTCATGGAGGTTTGCGTGTGAGCGACTGCCCCGATAGGGAACGAGAGTGATTTTGGTTCTTCGGTTTTGTCTCGCGCTTTTGTTGTTTTCGTCCAATGCCGGTTTGGCCTGTAGTCCTACGTTCGTTTTGCCGGGAAGTTGCGCATTCCGTATTCGGACTCGCTTTCGCGATCGATGCGCATTGGGGCGAGAGATGCTCGCAGAGCTAAAGGGTCGATCCG
>JADFDR010000084.1 GCA_018262735.1 Geobacter sp. | reverse complement strand
CTCGCAAAGCTGCAATTTGTTGCAGTCGACCGCTGGCAACGAGTGCTTCTTGGTACTGGAGTCGCTCTTCTTCGAGCACGGCAATTTGGCGCCGCAGTTCTTGATTCTCGGAGGCGACACCGATAAGTGTAATGTAGTCTTGCCAGACATCGCGCGCGGCTTCGAAAGGTGCCGCAATCGCCTTCTGCACAGGAACCGCCAGCGCAACGACCGAACTCGACCACCACGGCAGCGCACGCTCCCGGCGTTGCAAGGCACGGTAATCCGCAAGCATGGTGATGAAACAACCGAGGACGAGCAAAAAAAACAGCAGCGGGCCGCGGAAGCGCGCGAGCAACTCACCCATTTGCCGCTGGTCCTCCCGAAGACGAACCCGCTACGAGCGAATCGTCACTTCGCGCAAAAGCTCCAGCTCATCGAGGCAACTTCCCGCACCCATCACGACGGCCGTGAGCGGATCTTCTGCTCGAATGATCGGGAGCCCCGTTTCTTCGCGCAGCAGAATATCGAGATTGCGCAGCAGCGAACCACCTCCGACGAGGACGATGCCTTTGTCGACAATATCCGCCGAAAGTTCCGGCGGTGTACGTTCGAGTGCAATTTTCACGCTATCGACGATCGCGTTGATCGGCTCGGCCAACGCCTCGCGCACTTCCTCGGATTTGAGCTCGAGCGTCTTCGGAATACCGGCGACCAGATCGCGCCCCTTCACCTCCATGCTGAGCATTTCATCGAGCGGATAGGCGGTGCCGATTTCGATCTTGATGAGTTCAGCCGTACGCTCGCCAATGAGCAAATTGTATTTACGTTTGATGTAGTTGATGATCGCCTCGTCGAGCTTATCGCCACCGACACGAACGGATGTTGCATACACAATTCCGGATAACGAAATCACTGCGACCTCAGTCGTCCCGCCTCCAATGTCGATGATCATATTGCCGGAAGGCTCCGTCACCGGAAGTCCCGCGCCGATCGCTGCCGCCATGGGCTCTTGAATCAGATACACCTCGCGCGCGCCGGCGAGCATGGCGGATTCACACACCGCACGCTTCTCAACCTCCGTGATGCCCGACGGTACCGAGATCACGATTCGGGGTCGAACGAGCTTGCGACTCCCGCTATACACTTTTTTGATAAAATAGCGCAGCATGGCCTCGGTGATTTCGAAATCGGCAATCACGCCGTCCTTGATCGGACGGATCGCCGTGATATTTCCCGGTGTACGTCCGAGCATCTCTTTGGCTTCGCGTCCAACAGCACGTACACGGTCGGCACCGCGACTGTCTTTCACGACAGCAACGACACTCGGTTCGGAGGTCACGATTCCGCGCCCTTTGGCGTAAACCAAAGTGTTGGCCGTACCGAGATCGATCGCCAAATCTTGTGAAAAAAATCCAAGGAGTGAATCGAGGGACACTACACGTTCTCCTAGCGTGAAATTCGAATCTCCGCGTGCCGCGAAGAATCTCCCTCTCACACTCGCGCATCACACCGCTAAGTAATCGATTTCACGCAAAATGTGGGGGAGGAACAAAACCTTCTTGGCATCCTAACAGCGGCCCAAACCCGCTTCAAGCACGCTCCTCGGACAAGAGCGAGATTTCGCGGTTCGAGCCTTGCCGGCAAGGAACTGCGTCGCGTACTCTGAGCGCCTTGCAAACGCCGGGCAACGCACACAAGTGAACCGGTCGAGAAGGAGAAAAGCCGATGATGCGCATCTTGCGCCAAGGTCAACGCTGGATCATTGCAGCCTTGATCGGAACGGTAGGGTTGGTTTTTGTCATTAGCTTCGGTGTCAAAACGGGACATCTGTCACGGCCATCGGACACGGTGGTCGTCGTCGGCAAAGACATCTACTCGCTGCGCTATGTCGCGCGTATCCGCTCGAATATCGAAGATCAATATCGCAAGCAGATGCAGGTCGACTTCGAGTCAAAAGAGTTTCGCGACATTCTGAACCAGACGGCAATCCAGACCGCCGTGCAGCAAGCCATCATGACGCAAGAAGCCAAGAGACTTGGGATCTCCGTCGGCGACGATGAAGTGCGCGCGACGATTCGCGGCTACTTCGCCGACGAAACGAGCCAATTTCCGATCGAACAGTATCGCACCTACGCGGAGCGAAATTTTGGCAGTCAACATGCCTTCGAAGAAGTGATTCGCGAAGATCTGCGCCGTGCGAAGCTGATGCGAATCTGGAACGCCTCCGTCGCAGTTTCCGAGGCAGAAGCACGAGATGCGGCGCTCACCGACCTTGAGCAAGCCCAGATCGCCTTCGTCACTTTTGATTCTGAGCAGAGCGCCGCTTCGCTCAAGATCTCCGACGAACAAATCAAAACTTATCTTGCAAAGCACAAGAAAGACGTGCGCGCTCTTTACGACGAACGCATCGCGCAATACAACAAACCGGAGCGGATCCGCGCGCGCCACATCCTGCTGCGCCGCGCGAGCGGAGCGACACCCGAAGAATTGGCAGCTCTCAAACAGAAGATCGAGGCAATCCGGGAACGAATCACAAAGGGTGAAGACTTCGCGACGGTGGCGACCGAAGTCAGCGAAGATCCAGGATCAAAAAATCAAGGCGGCGATCTTGGCTTTTTCACACACGAGCAGATGGTGCCTGAGTTTGCAAAAGCTGCGTTCGCACTCTCGATCGGCGCAGTGAGCGAACCTGTCGAAACAAGCTTTGGCTATCACCTGATTCGTGTCGAAGAAAAAATTCCAGCTTCGGTACAGCTCTTCGAGGAAGTGCAGAACGAACTCGCCAAAGAGCAGCTTGCACAAGAACTCACGAAGGAAACCCAAGAGAAACTTGCGCAAGAAGTTGCAGCCGGAATCGGAAACGGTCGCACGCTGATTCAGGTCGCACAGGAACGGAAGCTCAACATCGAGCGCACGGATCTCTTTCCACGCAATGCGGGCAGCTACATTCCGGGACTTGGCAAATCGCCGGAAGTTTTGGCTGCGGCCTTCGCGCTTTCACTCGATGCGCCGAGCCCAAAGAAAATTTTCCATGTCGACGGGAAGCCCGTACTCATCGAATTGCTCGATCGCACCCGCCCCACGGACGCTGAACTAACACCCATCGTCGAAGCGAAAAAGAACGAAATCCTCACTGCGCGACGCCAAACTTTGTCGGCCGCCTGGCTCAGCAAGCGCCGGGACGAACTCGAGAAGGCGAAAAAACTTCAGGTCTTCCCCGAGCTGCTTGGCAGCGATTCCTGAACCGCTGCACGAAACGATCTATCGAAAACAAATGCGGCACTTCGGAAACTTCCGAAGTGCCGCATTTTTGTGTCATCGCAGGATTACAAAACTGTTTTACGAGGTATACACATCGTCGCGATCGTCTTGCGTGCGCAAGAAAGATTCCAGTGTCTTCTTGTGTGCCGAGGCGCGCAATTTTGCAATCGCACGCGCTTCGAGCTGGCGCACACGCTCACGCGAAAGACCAAGCTTGGTTCCAATCTCTTCGAGCGTGTGATCGT
The DNA here is from genome assembly GCA_018262735.1 of Geobacter sp. GTDB lineage: Bacteria > Myxococcota_A > UBA9160 > UBA9160 > JADFDR01 > JADFDR01. Next base: position 4,168 of record JADFDR010000084.1, on the reverse strand, counting down.
CGTATCCACGCATTCCAAAACGCCAACGCAAGATATTTCGTTCGCGTTCATTGAGCATGCCGATCGACTCTTCCGTCGCAAATTGCAAACGGTGATGATCAAGTTCCTCAAGCGGAGAACAGGCATTGGGGTCACGCACGAAATCTTTCAGCACCTTCGAATCCGTGCCGCGCACTTCGTCTTCGAGGCTGATCGGATCGCGTGTCATCTTGCGCAGACGCTCCGCTTGATCGACCGACATCTTCAATTCCTTCGCAATCTCGGAATCCGCCGGTTCGCGACCCAATTTTGTTTCGAGTGAATTGTGCGCCCGATAGTACTTCAGCAACGTGTCGTGCATGTGGCTCGGAATCCGAATCGTGCGCGAATGATTCTGAATTCCACGAATCAAGGCTTGGCGAATCCACCACACCGCATAAGTCGAAAACTTGTGTCCGCGTTGATACTCAAATTTTTCGACGGCGCGGATCAGACCCAGGTTCCCCTCTTGAATGAGATCCTGGAATGGAATGCCCATATTTCGATAGTCCTTCGCAATCGCAACCACCAACTTTAAATTGTGTTGCACGAAGGTGTTCTTCACTTCCGTCAAACGCTCGAACGAACTCTCGATCACTCCCATCATTTGATAGAACGGCTGCATCTCGACACCAATTTCCGTTTGCAGCATCGCAACGCGCGCATGGGACGCTTGGAAGTCGGCGTCGCGCTTCTCGATACTTTCCTGCGACTTCGAAACACGGCGCTTTTCGATCTGTTCCATCTGCACCTGCGCGCGCCGCAGATCACGCTTGAGTCCAACCAAATTTTTGCGCACGCGATTGAAAATCTGCATCGAGAGATCGGCTTCATACAATGCACGCGAGATTTGCTTGAGCAAACGCTCTTCCGACGCTGTATCACCTTCTTCCGCTTTCAGTTTGCGTCGTTCGAGCGAGCGCTCGACCTTCGCAAGCGACTGATCGATTTGCGCGCTGCGGTCTTCACCTTCCGGCGAGCCGCTGCCAAACGACTCCGACATCTTCCCTGTGACACGATTCTCGACGCGCAAGCTGTGCCAAATCGCAAGCACCTCCTTCGCGGTGTAGGGGAGCGCAAGCACGTTCGTCTTGAATTCGTAGGTCGATGCTTCGATTTCTTTGGCGAGCATCACCTCTTGTTCTTTGGTCAGCGTCGGAATCGAAGCAATGTCGTCGAAGTACGAACCGAGGGCGCTGCGATCGCGCGAGCGCGTCTCTTCGCGTGAAGTATTGAGCCGGCTTTCATCGATCACGATGTTCTTCGCAGCACCGTCTTTTTCACGGATCGGCGTACTCGCTTTGCTTGTTTTGATTTGTTTCCCTTTTGAAACCTTCTCCGCCACGAACTTCTCCTTCTTGAACGATCACTGCTACAGGGATGCAAAGTGCTTTGGGAAAACGAAAGCGACCGGCCGCCTCTTCGATTTCTTCAATTTCGGTACGGTTCGCGCTGATTCCGCATCGCGACGAACAGCATGCATCGACAACGCAGTGCGGCACTCTCTGCGGAACATCGAGGCAGATCCTTTAGGGTCAAATGCGAATTTATTTCCGCGCGACTGCGGGAACAGATCCAATTTTGATTCCGTCGAAAAAACGCTGTTCCATCCCGCAGAACGCGCAGATTAAAGCGTAAAAGACAACTTTGTCAAAACGTTTTCTTGAAATTTTCAAGGCCCTATTCGGAGGACCTTGAAGAACTTTGGAAGGAGAAAACCATCCTCCCATATTCGCTCTGCATGGAGCAGCGCGTCAAAATTATGCAAAGGACTCGCGACCCTGCCGGATTAGATTCATGAATTCTGCCCGCGTCTTGGGATCGCGCTCAAACGCGCCCTTCATCGCACTCGTAACCGCATAAGAATTTTGTTGTTCGACGCCACGCATACGCATGCAGAGGTGGACGGCTTCGACCACCACGGCAACGCCCAAGGGCTTGAGCGCCTGCTCGAACACGCCTGCAATCTCCATCGTCAGGCGCTCCTGCACTTGCAACCGGCGCGCAAAGGCTTCGACGACACGTGGAATTTTCGAGAGGCCAACGATACGGCCACGCGGAATGTATGCGAGATGGACGCGACCAAAGAAGGGCACCATGTGATGCTCGCAGAGGCTGTAAAACTCCATATCGCGCACGAGCACCATTTCGTCGTAATCGACATCGAAGAGTGCGCTTGTGAGTAGCGCCACCGGATCACTTTCATAGCCCGAAGTAAAAAAACGCAGCGCCCGAGCAACACGTTCCGGTGTCTCTTCAAGGCCATTGCGGCCCGGATCTTCGCCGAGCTCTTTCAAAAGGCCCCGCACCAATCCCTCGATTGGATCCGCCGTTTCACTCATCGCCTCACTCCTTTCTCACACCGCGCCTCACACGGCGCTACATGTACATGCTCTTGGCCGTGATCCCCGACGGCGCGAGCGGTATAGCAGACAACACGCACGAGACATATCCACACCAAATCACGCCAATCGTTCATGCCTCGTGCCGCTTCACCGATTTACACACTCGCTTGCAAGTGCCTCGACCTCTGCATAATTGCGCGCGGTTTCGACAACACGCACCGCAACCAGCGTGGCACCCGCCTCGCATGCAACCGAATCGGTCAACAAATCTTGAACCGCTCGTGCGATGTTTTCCGCCGTCGGTACCAACGTTGCAAAGAGTGCATCTTCGTTCAAATTGCATTGCGCAAAGCGATCCATCACGTGCTTCTGCACACACTCATCGAGTGCTGCAATCGAAACGAGCGTGCCACTTTCGGGATCGACTTTCCCGCCCACGGTGATTTCCAAACCGTAATTGTGCCCATGCCCGTTCGGGTTCGCGCACTTTCCATACACAGAAAAGTTTTGATCTGCAGAGAGATCGTGACGATGCAAAACATGCGCCGCAGCAAAGCGATAGCGGCGCGTCAGGCGAATCACAGTGCCTCCTCGAGCACATCGACCCAAAGATCTTCATCTTGATACAAACGCACACGATCGAGCATTCCGGCGGGCAGCGCTTGGATCAAGAGATCGCGAATAACCTGCGCCAAGTTTTCTGGCGTCGGAACTTGTTTTGCAAAATACGGCGTATCCCCGTTCAAATCGCGATGATCAAAGCGCGCCACAACTTCGCGTTCAAGAATCTCTTTCAAATCTTTCAAATCCATCACCATTCCGGTCGCGGGATCGGGCACGCCGCGCAGCGTGACTTCGAGTCGATAGTTGTGGCCGTGTTGCGAAGCGCAGCGTCCGAAGCGCCGCTGGTTTGCGGCTGCGGAAAGCGCCGGGTCCCAATAGCGGAGTGACGAGCAAAATTCAGCGGCTCGGGTAATGCGTAACATGAGGGAGTCCTTCGCACCCGACACAAAAACAGGTCACGCGTAAGCGCGCAGCAAACCGCGCACCACGCCACGAATCTCGACCTCTTGCGCCGGAAATTCGAGTGGCTGCATCGCCGGATTCGCAGGTTGCAAAACGATCTGATTGCCACGTCGGAAAAGTTTCTTGAGCGTCGTTTCTTCGCCACGGATCAACGCTACGACCGTCTCTCCATCACGCGCCACCGGAGTACTTTCCACCACCACATAGTCACCGTCGCAAATCTGCTCGTCGATCATCGAGTCTCCGCGAACTCGCAACACAAAACTCTTACTCCGGCGACGCACGAGTTCGAGCGGTACGGCAATGTGTTCGAGCACTTCGACGGCTTCGATCGGAATCCCCGCTGCCACTGCGCCGAGCAGAGGCAGAGTAACCGCTTCGGCACGCTCCTCGGTAAGCGGCTCGACGGAGCGCGAGCGATTCCACTCCCGACGCAAAAAGCCTTTTTGCATCAAATGCTGAATGTGTTTGTGTACCGTCGCAACCGAGGAGAGTTCAAAGTGCGCGCCAATCTCTTCGAGACTTGGCGAATAGCCCTCGCGCTCGATGAACTCACGAATGAAGTCGTAGATCTCGCGTTGTCGCCGCGTCAGTGCCATATCTCCTGCTTTCCCCATCACTTCTTGCGTTCCATTCGCTTGCACTTTTGGAATTGCGCAACGCGTGCGCCCGATTTTTCCAACTTCCCTCGCACCTTCGATTTCTTTTCGCCTGCAAGAATGAATAGAGCTCTCTGGAAAGTCAACCTTTTCGCCACACCAGCAAGACCCAGCATTCGG
>JADFDR010000083.1 GCA_018262735.1 Geobacter sp. | reverse complement strand
CCCCGCACGAAAGCGCAAATCGCCGAGGTCGGGGCGAAGAATGGCACTTCCGATGATATCGCTCGGCATGAGATCGGGCGTAAACTGCACGCGTCCGAAACGGATGTCGAGCACACTTGCCAGCGTGCGCACAAGCATCGTTTTGCCGACGCCGGGCACACCTTCGAGCAAACTGTGTCCTGCACAAAGAAGTGTCATGTACGCAAGACGTAAAGCGTCCTCTTGGCCGATCACGATCTCCGAAACCACACGCGAAAGCGCGCGAAAACTTTCTGCCACCTCCGCTACATCGAGGCGCGATTGCGCGGGCAACGCAGGCGCACGCGCAGCATCGTTCTCGACACTTGTTTGTGACGACACCCCTGCTGCGCGTGTTGCTTCTTGCATTTCTTTGCCTTCGTTCATCGTCGCACCTCGTCAAATAAAAGATCGAGCATTTGTACCGCCGCCCTCAGCTCTCCCGCGCTACGCACCGCAGGAGGATCGACGAGCCCGCGCAACATCTTGCGCGAAATCCGCGCATCGCGTTCCAGTCGCTCTTTCACATCCCGCAGCGACGCACTCGGCGCAAGGCCGCAATGACGGCGAATGCGGTCGAGCGTAAGCTCGCGGTAACTCGCAAAGACGCGTTCGAAATCGTGCGTGCGCGAAGAAAGCGTCGCCACCGAATCGACGAAAGTTTCGAGCGTTGGCACACCCACATCGATCTCGCTCACGCTACGTCGCGGATACGCACTGCCGTGCCACGCGTAAAGCAAACCGAGTAGCGCAAGACCGACGAAGAGCGGCAAAGCGCGCGAGCGAAGCAAATAGTGCAGCGCATTGTACTCGACCCGAAACCCGTGCTCGTATTCGTCGAAAAGCGGCGCACCGTAAGCGCGCGCAAGATCGACGGCGAGCGGCGCCGCATCTGCCGAATCAAGCCACGCATTGCGCAAGAACGCTGCGTCGGCAATCACGATGAGTCGCCCTGCACCCACGGTGCGCTCCAAAAGAAAGGGCTGTCGATCGAGCGTGCCACGCACCTGCCAATCGAGAGCATCCTCGAAGACGAGCAGGCCCTGCGTCTCGAGCTCACGCGGCTTGGGTGAGAGATCGCTTTCGAAGTGCTGCGCAACAGTGTCGAGCATGGACGCATCCGCGTCGCGCTTTTTCTCCGTGCGCGTTGGAACGAGACTCTTTTCCGACGCAGGAAGATCCACTTGCACGAGTGACAAACTCGCGACGGACGCCAAGGCTGGCAAAGAAGAAATGCGGTTTGTCGTTGCACGATTCGACACAGTTTCGTGTTGGTCGCGGAGCAACGCTCTCGCTTCGCGGCGCTGCCATGCGGACGCACGACGACGCGGCAGCGCAAAACCGCCGATCCGAGCGCACTCGGACGCAGAACCTTGCTCGCTCACCGAGTCCAAGAACACGAGCGCCGTACCTCCCTGCTCGATCCATTTGCGCCCCGCCCATTCGTTCTCTGCATCGGATCCATTCTCGACACTTTCGGATGTCTCATCCTCTTTCGCATCGCCACTTTCTTGCGCCGAAGCAAGCCATGCAAGATCGCCAAGATCGGACCCCGGAAGAGACGGCGGCAAATTCGATTTTGGATTCGGTACCGACGGAGCTGGCTCCGCATCGGGATCCGCTCCCGGCGACAAACCGGGAGAGTCCTCCTTCGGAGAATCCGTTTCGGGAATCGTCTTTTGCGTCGCGTCCTCTTCCGCATCGTTTGAAGCATCGGGAGCCTCGTTGCGCTCCATAGGAGCATGATCTTCTGTGACACCATTTCGTGTTGGTCCGATCCGCTTGCACAAACTCGAGGAAGCAAGCCACCAAATCGTCTGCGGAGCGGCAATCCGCGTCGATACGGCAAGATTGCGTCCGACGGGAAAATCGAGTTCCCGCAAAAGATCAAAAACGGCACCGTAACCCTCCGGTGTTTTTCCGTACGTCGACAGCGTCGCCTCACGACTTTCCTTCGTACGATCCGGCAAGAGCACGCCCAAACTGAGCAACGCGATCACAAGAACACCGAGCGAAATTTTCATTCGTGCAGTCATGAGCGACCTGCGAGAACTTCCACGTTGCGATGCAATGTGCACCACGCTTCATAGAGCGCTGGGTCTTCTTCGTGATCGCGAAAACGCTGTCGCTCGAGGCGATTCAAAAGATTCACGAAATCTTTGCGTACGGCATCATGCAGCGGTGCTGAGGCAATCCGTTTGCGCAAGATCCGATTGGGATCGGAGCGCGAGAGTTCGATGACTTCGCGCTGGATGAGAAGCGCGATCACCGCGAGCTCAACGCGGTGAGCCGCCTCGAGAAAATGGCCACGCGCCGACAAGGCCCGCGCTTCTTCGAGAAGATCTTGTTCTTGAAGCGGAGTGCGCGGCAAATGCCGTGTCGTCGGTGTACGGAGTGCCACGCGCAGCGACCAGATCAAATGCGCCAAGAGCAGAGCTGCAACGAACGCGAGCGCAGCGAGAATGGACCAAAAAATCCAGGGCGCTTGCTCGTATTGCAGATTCATCCATTCGAGAAAGTCACGCAGCCACCGCAAAAGACGTAAGGCACGCTCGACGTCGTCGGGATCCGGTCGATAATGCGCATACTCCTTGCGCTCCAGAATCTCTTGCGCCAACTGACGCACTTGAGTGTCCGTAAGCACGCTACTCATGCATACACCGGACTGCGCAACCGACGCTTAGCGCATACGTGCAGCACCACCCGCGCCAGGACTCTCCACCGCCTGTGCAAGATGCTCGAGTTCAAAGGCTTCCTTCCGACAACGAAGATCGAAATACACGATCACGGATACGGCGGAAGAATACGCGAAAGCCACGGCTTGAACGACCCCTGATGCAAGCGCCCCGAGCAAAGGGAAGAAGCCCAAGATCAGCTGCACGGCGCCGGTGGTGACCATCACCAAAATCCACACCACGGCATAAATTGCAAGCATGCGCAGGAGATAGCCTTCCGTAAGTTGTTTGCTTCGCGAAAGAGCCGCCATGCCGTAGGTGCGCTCAAGCACGATCACTTGCGCAATCACGGCGTAGCAGAGCATCAGGTAGATGCCAGGAACAACAAGCAAACAAAAGCCGATCAGGATGAAGAGACCCGCGAGGAGCGAAGTGCCCACCAGCGGAACCAGCATGTCTACACCGACGGAAAGAGAACGCTTCGCGTCCGGTGTCCGCCCCAGATAACAATCGCCCAGCGCATGCGTGATCCCTGCCGAAACGATCGGCATCGCAATGAACGAAAGCAGCGTCATCAGCAAACCGCCGCCCATCACCGCGCCGAAATGCCCACTCACCGCACTCTGTTGAAGCAGATACCCGGCCAGCGCAAGCGGCACATAGATCACACCGGCAATCGTCGCCAGCGTCACCAAATTATCTTTCGTAATGCGAAACCCCAGATCGAGAATCTCGGACAACTCCATGGCGCGAATTTCGTAACGCATGCCCCCTCCTTGGATCTTTCCATTTGAATTGCTTCAATTTTGTGTCGATCCCAATGCGCAGGATAAAATCGGCAATCGAAACGCATTTGCACAAACGATTGCCCACTCTACGCTCGCGCCCCGATCGGCGCGGCGGTTTTGCACCACCGCGTCGTCGACGCGCCATTCCGCATTCTGTTGGTCGAATCGCTTCCCCGCTTTTTCCTTGTGCCTGAAAGCAGAGCAAGCGTCAAGAATTTCGCGTGTCAGTGGCGCGCGCGCTTGGCGCGCTGCATTTCGCGCTCTTGATCGCGCTTCTTGATCGTCTCGCGTTTGTCGTAAAGCTTCTTGCCTCGTACGAGTGCAATCTCAGCTTTGACACGCCCGTTTTTGAAGTACAAAGCGAGCGGCACCACCGTGAACCCGCGCTCCTGGATCTTGCCGGTCAGGCGATCGATTTCATAGCGATGCAACAAGAGCTTGCGCGGCCGACGTTCTTCGGGATTTTCGCGACCGGCTTCTTTGTAGGGGCTGATATGCGAATTGATCAGCAAGACTTCGCCACCACGCACGATCACATAGGCATCGTTCAAGTTTGCTTGCCCTGCACGCAAGGATTTGACTTCCGGCCCAAGCAGACTCATGCCCGCTTCGAACGTATCGAGAATTTCATACTCGTGACGCGCCTTGCGATTGGTCGCGATGATCTTGCGGCCGTCGGAATCTTTGGAAGGTTTCTTCGCCATGGGCAGCCGATCCTAGCAGGCAGCACAGCGAAACGCGCGAGCGAAAGCGCGACGCTGCGCAAGCTTTGCTACTGCACTCGACCTATTGCACTCGGCGTACCACAGCAAGCCGTATGCTGCGTCGCCCGCAATCCCGCCTTCAGGAATTTTTTTGCAACTCGGCCACGTAGGCGCGCACGCCGTCTTCGAGCGAAGTAAACGGCGTGCGATAACCCGCATCGCGCAAGCGCTGCATGCTCGCTTCGGTGAAGTATTGGTAGCGTTCGCGAATCGCTTCCGGCGTGTCGACGAAATCGATCTGCTCCGGTTTGCCAAGCGCAGCAAAGACGGCGCGCACGAGATCGAGAAAAGTGCGCGCGTGGCCGGTGCCGAGATTGTAGATGCCGCGTGCGAGCGGCGTTTCGAGTGCAAAGTGCAAGACCTGCACCACATCCTCGACGTAAATAAAATCACGCGATTGGTGTCCATCCGCGATACCCGCGCGATGACTACGGAACAAGCGCGTCTTGCCCGTCGTGCAGATCTGATCGAAGGCTTGAATCACCACGCTCGACATCTTGCCTTTGTGGCGCTCGCCATAGCCATACACATTAAAGAATTTGAAACCCGACCACGCCGGCGGATGCAAGCCCGCGCGCTCTTGCGCGAGTACCCAGAGATCGAAGGCTTGCTTCGATTCGCCGTAAGGGTTGAGCGGCTGCAACTTGGGAATCAACGCCTCGTCGTCGACATAACCAAACGCGCCATCGCCGTAAGTCGCTGCACTGCTTGCATACACAAAAAAGAGTCGATGCTTCGCGGCATACGACCAGAGCGTTTTTGAATACTCGAGATTGAGCTTCGTTAAGTAATCGACGCGCATCTCCGTCGTGTCGGTGCAAGCGCCAAGATGCACGATTCCCGCAAGCGGCGGCAACGTATTGGCCTGAATCTTTTCAAGCAGAACATCGCGATCGAGGATTTCTCCGTAATCGATCGTGGAGTGCTCCGAGCGTGCGGGGAAATGTTCGGCGCAATCGACGGCAATCACGTCGATGCCGCGCGCGCGACACGAGGCCACGAAACGTGTGCCGATGAAACCGGCCGCGCCGGTAACGAGAAGTTTTTTCGGTGTCATGCCTGCTCTCCACTTGCGTCCAAGGGCAGCTCGGATCCATTCCCTCTGTGCGCGCTTTCGCAAACCAAGGTCGATGATTTCCGTCGGTGGAAGATCCATCCGAATTCATGCAGCAGAAGAAATCGAAGACTTCCGGGACGGATTCTCGACGGATTCGACGCGCAGGATACGGCACTTCGGCAGTGCGCGCAGCGTCGAAATGCGCGCGCAAAATCTCGTGCTGCGCAGCCCGGCAAAGAGCTGATCCTCTCCAAAGGCGCACTTACTCTGCGGGCACATTGTCCGCACCGACGAAAACACGACGTGCCGTCCAGTGCTTGGCTTCGGCTTCATCAACATCGACGAACGAAGTGATGATGACCACGTCGAGCGGCTTGACGAGATGCGCCGCAGCGCCGTTCACGCAGATTTCACCCGAGCCCGGCTCTCCCTCGATCGCATAGGTTGCAAGCCGCGCACCGTTGGTGCAGTTGTAAATCTCGACACGCTCGTACGGCAGAATGTCGGCCAGCTTCAGCAGGTTGGAATCGATCGTGATGCTGCCTTCGTACTCAAGGTTGGCCTCGGTGACGGTGGCACGATGAATTTTCGATTTCAGCATGGTTCGAGTCACGACTTTCTCCTTCTCGCTTCCGAATGGACGATCTTCCCGATCAAGTTGATCTCGACTTTTTTCTTTCCCAAAAAGGGTGTCTCTTTTCTTTCACCTGCATTGCAAATTTCTTCTTTTGTCGAATTGCATTTCGCTGTCGGGCTCAATACGGCATTGTCGATCAAACGTACGCGTTTCAATGTCGGATTTTCCACGTCGAAAAAGACAGCGAGCGCGAGCAGCGTCGGCGCTTCCAAATGCTCCGGCACCGGCGCAAGCGTTTCGACATCGCAAAGCTCGACATAATCCACCTGCGCACGCGACGCTTTGCCGATCTCCCCCTCGACGAGCGCCAGCAACGCATCACGACGACACTCGCCTCGCGCAAACGCCTGTTGTGCGGCTTCGAGAGCGCGCGAAAGCACCAACGCTTCGCAGCGCGCTTGCTTGTCGAGATGTTGATTGCGACTTGAAAGCGCGAGCCCGTCCGCGTCGCGCGCAATCGGCGCACCGACGATCTCGATCCCGAAGTTGAGATCGTGCGCCATGCGGCGAAGCACTGCGAGCTGCTGATAGTCCTTTTCGCCAAACACCGCGAGATGCGGTCGTGCCGCCAAAAACAACTTACACACAACGGTGGCAACACCTTCGAAATGCCCCGGACGCGACGCGCCGCAGAGTGGCTGAGCCAACGCACCCACCGCAACACGAGTCTGCGCACCGCGGGGATACATTTCATCTACCGTCGGTGCAAAAACGACATTGACCTTCGCTTCGGCACACTTCGCAAAATCGCTGTCCCAGGTGCGCGGATACGCAGAAAAATCTTCATTCGGACCAAACTGCGTGGGATTCACAAAAATGCTCACGATCACTCGCGTTGCGCCGCGCTTGCGCGCTTCTTCGACGAGCGAAAGATGACCTGCGTGCAATGCACCCATCGTCGGAACGAGCGCCACGCGTGCACCGTCGGCGCGCTCGGCATCCGAGTAAGCTTGCACTTCGGCAATCGTGCGAATTGTGCGCGGAAGATTCATCGGTAGGTGTGCTCCTCGTCTGGAAATTTTGACGTTTGCACTTCTTCGATGAACGAGCGCACGGCCTGCGAAGCAAGGCTACCCAAATTTGCGTATTGCTTTACGAAGCTTGGCATCCAACCTTCGTGAAGGCCGAGCAGATCGTGCATCACCAGCACTTGGCCATCGCAGTGCACGCCCGCACCGATGCCTATCGTCGGAATTTCGAGTTTCGCTGTGATCTCCTGCGCAAGATCGCCCGGCACACCTTCGAGCACGACGCTAAACGCACCGGCTTCTTGCACGGCAAGCGCATCTTCCAGGACGCGGGCACGCCCGTCTTCGCCACGACCCTGGACGCGAAAGCCACCCATGCGATGCACGGATTGCGGAGTCAGCCCCACATGACCCATCACCGGAATTTCCGCTGCGACGATACGCGAAATAGTGTCGGCCATCGTGACACCGCCTTCGAGTTTCACGGCCTGCGCACCGGCCTCTTTCACCAGACGAATCGCATTGCGCAACGCATCTTCGGGGCTCACTTGATAGGAGCCAAACGGCATGTCGCTTATGACGAGAGCGCGACTTGCACCGCGTGCAACGCAGCGCGTGTGGTACAGCACTTCGTCGAGCGTCACCGGCAGCGTCGTCTCCACGCCCTGGCAAACATTTCCGAGGGAATCTCCGACGAGAAGAAGATCGATCCCCGCACGATCGAAAATTTGTGCAAACGCAAAGTCATACGCCGTGAGCATCGCAATGCGCTCGGCTTTCACCTTGCGTCGCAAGAGAGAAGGCACCGTGACCCGATGC
>JADFDR010000082.1 GCA_018262735.1 Geobacter sp. | reverse complement strand
CGATCCGACGCAATCTGATGCGCTCGTTCCTCACGATTCTCGGCATCGTGATCGGTGTCGCCGCCGTGATCACGATGGTGACGCTCGGCAAAGGTGCGACGCAGTCGGTCACCGACCAGATTTCGAGCATGGGCAGCAACTTGTTGATGGTGCGACCGGGGCAACGCTTTGGCCCGGGCAGCGAATCCGCTCCGCCCTTCAAGCTCGCCGACGTCGAGGCCATTCGCAGCCAATTGCGCGATATGGAAGAAGTCGCTCCCATCGCCAACAGCGCGCTCACGGCAGTCTATCAAGCACGCAACTGGTCGAGCGTGGTCACGGGCACGAGCAACGCCTACTTCCACGCCTCCAAGTGGGAGCTCGTCGGTGGTCGCATCTTCAGCGAAGCCGAAGAACGCGCGGGCAAGGCGGTCTGCGTGATCGGCGAAACCGTGCGCAGCAATCTCTTTGGTACACAAAATCCTGTTGGAAGCGAAATCCGCATCAAACGATTTTCATGCGAAGTGATTGGCCTTCTCAAACCCAAAGGCCAGTCGGCGATGGGCTCGGACCAAGATGACACAATTGTGATGCCGCTGCGCACGGTGCAGCGGCGCTTGACCGGCACGCAAGACGTCACGCGACTTACGATCGCGGTGCGCGACGGCGTTTCGCTCGACGCTGCAAAAAAACAACTCGTGCTGCTGCTGCGCGAGCGGCGCAAAATCGCCGAAAGCGAAGAAGACAACTTCCGCATCATGGACACACGCCAGATCGCCGAGGCGCTCACCGGCACGACGCGCATCCTCACCATGCTGCTTGGCGCCGTGGCCGCAGTGAGTCTGCTCGTCGGTGGCATCGGCATCATGAACATCATGTTGGTGTCGGTCACCGAACGCACGCGCGAGATCGGCATCCGGCTCGCCATCGGCGCACTCGAACACGAGGTCTTGCTGCAATTTTTGATCGAGGCCATCGTGCTCGCGAGTCTTGGCGGCGTGATCGGCATCGTGCTCGCCACCGTCGTTTCGATCGCGCTCGCAAGCGTCATGCAGGTGCCCTACCTCTTCGATCCCACGATCAACCTGCTCTCATTCCTATTCTCGGCCGCGATCGGCGTGATCTTCGGCTACTTCCCCGCACGCCGCGCCGCGCGCCTCGACCCCATCGAAGCCTTGCGCCACGAATAAGGCAAACTGGCGACAGAAAGCGCGCGCAAGGGGTTGAAATGGTTTATTGTTGGGCCTCCGGAGCGCGGCGGAGATTGCGGGACAAAACGCGAACGCGCGCAACGGACCCAATCACAAACAAGCAAGATCGCAAACCTTCGAGAAGGAGTCGTCATGGGAAGCGGCAATATCATCTTTTTGGTGTTCGTGGCATTGGCAGTGCTCACCGTCGTGAAAGGCGTGCGCTTCGTGCCGCAGGGTTTCGAATGGACGCTCGAGCGCTTCGGAAAATATACGCGCACGCTCGAGCCGGGCTTGAACATCTTCGTGCCGTACATAAACACGGTCGGTCGCAAGATCAACGTGATGGAGCAAGTGCTCGACGTGCCGCCGCAAGAAGTGATTTCGCGTGACAACGCGATGGTGACGATCGACGCGGTGACCTTCTTTCAAATCATCGACGCGGCCAAGGCCGCCTATCAAGTGAGCATGCTCGAATACGCGATCCGCAATCTGGTGATGACCAACATCCGCACCGTGCTCGGCTCGATGGATCTCGACGAAATGCTCAGCCAGCGCGATCAGATCAATGCGAAACTTCTTAGTGTCGTCGATCACGCCACCAATCCGTGGGGCGTCAAGATCACACGCATCGAGATCCGCGATATTCGTCCTCCGGCAGATCTCGTCGCAGCCATGGCCTCGCAGATGAAAGCCGAACGCGAAAAGCGCGCCAACATTCTCGAAGCCGAAGGTTTTCGTCAGGCAGCCATCCTCAAGGCCGAAGGCGCGAAACAAGGTGAAGTGTTACGCGCCGAGGGCGAGAAGCAGGCCGCCTTCCTGCAAGCCGAAGCGCGTGAGCGTGCGGCGCTCGCCGAGGCCAAGGCCACGCAAATGGTGTCGCAGGCCATCGCCGGCGGAAACGTGCAGGCCGTGAACTACTTCGTCGCGCTGAAGTACATCGAGGCGCTCGGGTTCCTGACGTCGAGCAGCAACTCGAAAGTGATCTTGCTGCCGCTCGAAGCCACCAGCGTGGCGAGTTCGGTGGCGGGCATCGCCGAGTTGGTCAACGAATCGATCAGCAAGCAAAAGACATCGCACACGGCATAGCAAGTTCGAGCGAGGGTGACACATGGATTTGTTGGTTGAAAATCTCACCTATTGGCACTGGCTTACACTGGGCATCTTGCTCTTGATCGCAGAGATTGCTGCGGGCGGCGTGAGCTTCTTGCTGTGGATCGGCTTTGCCGCACTGTTTACGGGCGTCGTCACACTGATTTTGCCGGGGATTCTCACTTGGCAAGTCCAACTCGTCATCTTCGGGATTTCGTCGGTGGCGGGCGTGCTTTTGTGGCGGCGCTTCGTGAAGGACGCGCCAGTCGCAGGCGGCGTCGTGCTCAACAAGCGCGGCTCCGATCACATCGGAAAAATCGTCGCCCTCGAAGAAGCCATCGTCGGCGGAAACGGCCGTGTGCGCATCGACGATACACTTTGGAATGTAACCGGAATCGACGCAGCCGCCGGCAACAAGGTTCGCCTCGTCGCCATCGACGGCAACACGTTCCACACGGAATCCGTCCAAGAATGATCGACTGGAGATTGGATGAGCGCAATGCGGCGCTGATCCGTGATTTCGGCAATCTGGATGCAGTGTTTGCGCTCGAAGGCGAACGCCTATCCGGAGATTCCGTATCCGAAGTGATTCGCATCGAACGCGAGGATGCGCGCTTCTATGTCAAACGTTGCTGGAAAGCAGGCAAGCGTCGGCTGCATCCGTTCCTCGGACGCTCTCGTTTCGAGACGGAGTGGCGAAATCTCCAGCGCTTTGCAAAGTGGGGCATTGCGACCGCCGAGATCGTGGCCTACGGCAAGGAACGTCGCGCGGGTGTTTTTGCTCGCGGCGCTCTGATTACACGCGAAATTGTCGGCACCCGCGATCTTGCGCAAATCGCCCGTCGGCAACCCGAGCGATTTGCCGACCGCGCCTGGCGCGAAACGGTCTTTCGCCAGTTGGCCGCGGCAACCCGCACACTTCACGATCATCATTTCGCGCATAACGATTTGAAGTGGCGCAACCTGCTCGTCGACGAATCCGGAAAACTGTTTTTGATCGACTGTCCCTCGGGCCGCTTCTGGTGGGGGCCGCTTCTTCAGTACCGCATCGTCAAGGACCTGGCCTGCCTCGATAAGAAAGCTCGCGAAACCCTCTCGCGCACGCAGCGGCTGCGGTTTTATCTTCAGTACGCCGGGCGCGATCACCTCTCGCGCGCGGACAAACGCTGCATCCGGAAGGTGCTGGATTTTTTTCAGGAACCTGGGGGGCCGACACAGAAAAGAGTATTTTGAATCTTTCGTGCACCGTTTCTCCCGCACACCGCTCGGATCACGTTCGCGGCTTCTACACAATCTCCAATCCGGACTACTCCCTACTCTTTGATCCACGAGCCATGATCCCGTCACGCTTCTTCCCAAACCCAACACGACTTGCCCGAAGATAGTAATTGATTACTATCTTTTGAGCTGCCGGGCTTACGCCTTTGGAAACGCACTCCAAATGCAGGGAGAACTATGGAAACAAGCAAATACTTGTCGGCCGACGAGCGCCGCGCCGTCACCGTCGAAACAGTCGTCGAACTTGCGGGTGAACAGAACCCAAGCGAGATCACGACGGCGGCAATCGCAAGCCGTATGGGCGTCACCCAGGGCGCGCTGTTTCGACACTTTTCCAGCAAGGACGCCATCCTGGAAGCCGTCATGGAATGGGTCGCAGATCGCCTGCTCGCACGAGTCGAAACGGCTGCAACGAATGCCGACTCCCCCGGAAGCGCACTCGAAGCCATTTTCCATGCCCATGTCAACTTCGTCGCTGAGCATCCTGGCATTCCGCGCATCTTGTTTGCCGAACTTCAGCGCCTGGAAGCGAACAGCACGAAACGAATGGTGCAAACTCTCGTGCGTCGCTACCGAAAGCGCTTGCAAAACACGCTCGAACAAGGATGTGCCGACGGCGAATTCCATACACAATTGGATGTCGAAGCAGCTGCAGTTCTTTTTCTTGGAAGCATCCAAGGTCTCGTCATGCAATCGTTGCTCGCAGGCGATATCAAGCAAATGCAGCGGAGTGCAAAGCGTGTCTTTGCTATCTACCAACGGGGTATTCGGAGGAATCCATGAAGCGAATTCCCCTTTCAAAGCGCGCACTCGCATTGCTTGCCGTCGCCATCCCGCTGCTTTCCCTCTTTGTTTATGTTGCCCTGCGTTCGGGGCCTCTCGCACCCGTTGCCGTCGTCGTGCATAGCGTCGAAAAAGAAGCCATTACGCCGGCCCTTTTCGGCATTGGGACGGTCGAGGCGCGCTACACCTACAAAATCGGTCCGACGGTGCCAGGACGTATCCAATCCCTACAAGCCCATGTCGGAGACACCGTGCATGCCGGACAAGAGTTGGGCGAGATGGACTCCGTTGATCTTGAAGAACGAATGCGCTCCCAACAATCAACACAAAAAAGAGTCGCAGCGCAACTTGAGGAAGCTACGGCCCGCGCCAACTATGCGCAAACGCAAGCCACTCGCTACGAAAAACTTTGGCAAGCCCAGGTTACGAGCGAAGAAATCTTCTTGACCAAGCAGCAAGAAAGCCACATCGCACAAGCAGCACTCCGTGCCGCGCACGAAGAGCTCGCGCGCGTGCGTGCGGAATACGAAGCCTTGCTTGCGCAGCAGAAGAATCTCAAACTGCTCGCTCCCGTCGATGGCCTCATCGTCGCACGCAACGCCGACCCCGGCACCACACTCGTCGCCGGACAAGCCGCACTGGAAATGATCGACCCGCACAGCCTATGGATTCACGCGCGCTTCGATCAACGCAACGCAAATGGCCTTGCCCCGAACCTGGCTGCACAAATCGCTCTGCGATCCCAAGGCGAAACCATGCGAAACGGATATGTGTCGCGTGTCGAGCCCGTAGCGGATGCGATTACCGAAGAAAAGCTGGCGAAAATCGTCTTCGACTCCTTGCCCGACCCGCTGCCTCCCCTAGGCGAGCTAAGCGAAGTGACGATCGCCTTGACCGCATTGCCCGCCGCGCAAGTCGTGCCCAATGCCGCCATTCAGCGCAGCGACGGAAAAATCGGTGTGTGGAAGCTCGAAAACGGCGACTTGCATTTTGCGCCGATCGAACTCGGCGCCTCCGACCTACACGGAAAAGTGCAAGTGCAAAGCGGTCTTGAAGTCGGCGATCAAATCGTCGTCTACAGTGAAAAACCGTTGCATTCCCGTAGCCGTATTCGCGTGGTCAAAACTTTGCCCGGAGTCAGCCCATGATCAATCTTGCCGGACGCGACATTCTGCACGCGTGGGGGAAGTTCGTTTTCACGGGCATCGGGCTCGGACTATTGATTGGAGTCACGCTGGTCATGGCGGGCGTCTATCGCGGCATGGTCGATGACGCCAAAGTATTGCTTGAAAACAGCGGCGCCGATCTTTGGGTTGTACAACAGGATACGATCGGTCCATACGCCGAATCTTCGAGCCTCTACGACGATCTTTGGCGCAGCATTCGCAGCATGCCGGGCGTCGCACAAGCCGCAAACGTCACCTATCTCACAATGCAAGTTCAACACGAAACACACGACATACGCGCCATGGTGACAGGCATTTCCGTCGGTGGACCCGGCACTCCGGGCTGGCCACCTTCGCTCGTAGCCGGACGACAAATCACGCGCAGCCACTACGAAGCGGTCGCCGACCTTAGCTCCGGACTTCGTCTTGGAGATCGTCTCCGCATTCGCCGCAACGACTACACGGTCGTAGGACTGACGCGACGTATGGTCTCCTCGAATGGAGACCCCATGATCTTCATTCCGCTTCGCGACGCGCAGGAAGCGCAATTTCTCAAAGACAACGATGCCATCCTGCAACAGCGTCGGCGCACGGCCGAAAACCCCGCGTTTCAACATCCGGACGTTCTCCAACACATTTTTGCGTTACAGAGCAACAACCCTTTCGTCAACGCAATCCTGGTGCGACTCGAACCCACCTCCGACGTCGATCGCGTTGCCAACTCAATCCATCGCGCGCAGCGCCTCACCGTCTACACGCGTCTCCAAATGCAACGCATCCTCGTGGGAAAACTCATTGCGACTTCCGCTCGACAGATCGGCATGTTCCTCGTCATTCTCGCCACGGTCAGCGCGGCAATCGTCGCCTTTATCATCTATACGCTCACCCTCGGAAAAATTCGCGAAATCGCAGTGCTCAAATTGATCGGTACGCGCAATCGCACGATTTCGGCAATGATCATGCAACAAGCGATGACCCTCGGAACAATCGGTTTCGTCGTCGGAAAGATTTCAGCCACCTTCAGTGCTCCCTTCTTCCCCAAACACGTTCTGCTCGAACCGCAGGATTCCATCGCAGGCTTTGGCGCGGTCTTGCTCATTTGTCTCCTTTCGAGCCTGATCGCAATCCACGCCGCACTCCAAGTCGATCCCGCAGAAGCCATCGGAGGTTGACATGACGACGCAAGGCATTCACATCGAAAATCTGCGCAAACGCTATGGCAGCGGCGACACCGCCGTCGATGCCTTGAAGTCGGTCAACATGGATGTGACACCGGGAGAAGTCGTCGGATTGATCGGTCCCTCCGGATCCGGCAAGAGCACTCTGCTCAAGTGCCTTGGAGCCGTCACCGAACCCAGCGGCGGAAAGATGGTGCTCGGAGATCAAGTCATTTACGACGAAGGTTGGCAAGTGCAAGATCTTCGCGCGCTGCGCCGCGATCGAATCGGCTTTGTGTTTCAGGCGCCGTATCTTATTTCTTTCCTCGACGCGACCGACAATGTCGCGCTTCCGTCCATGCTTGCAGGCACGCCGAACGCCGAAGCACGTGCGCGCGCCCTCGAACTTCTTCACGCGCTCGACGTTGCGCACCGCGCGAAGGCACTTCCCATGCAACTCTCCGGCGGTGAACAACAACGCGTGTCGATCGCGCGTGGTTTGGTAAACCGTCCGCCTGTCATTCTCGCCGATGAGCCGACCGCACCGCTCGACAGCGAACGCGCGCTCGCAGTCATTCGCATCTTGAACGAAATGGCGCGCAAATTTGAAACCGCCATCATCGTCGTAACGCACGACGAAAAAATCATTCCCACTTTCAAGCGGCTCTACCACATCCGCGACGGAATCACGCACGAAGAAGTCGGTGAAGGGCGAAGTTTCCAGGAAAGATAGGCACCTGAGATCCATTCCATTTCGTGAGACTTTTGCAAACCAGGATGGATCTTTTCCGTCGGTGGAAAATCAATCTGCATTCCAAAAGCCAATGCATACGAAGCTCTGAAAACAGCACGCGACAAAACAAATCCCGGCAGCTTCACGGCTCCGTCCACCGCTCCAGCACCGCGAACACTTGAAGGTTGCTTTCAAGTGCTCTCTACGAATATTTTTCTGAAATCCTATTTTGCGATCCAAAACCGACAGCATCGATCCACTTTTCGACGAAGGAGAAACTTGTGAAAACCAATCGACACCATTTTGCGTTTACTGCAGTGAACGCCCTGCTCGCACTCTCTCTTGCCGGATGCGCGACCATCACCTCGAGTCGCTCGCAAAAGATTCACGTTGCGAGCACGCCAAC
>JADFDR010000081.1 GCA_018262735.1 Geobacter sp. | reverse complement strand
GAAGTCCTACGAGAAGTGCAGTTGCTTCAGGACTCCAACCAAAATCGCTGGCCGGAGGTGGCAACGCCAGAGAAACCGCTGCCACGTCGAGCAGATGTTTCCATAGCGGATGCCATGGATCACTCTTCGCCCATAGGAGTTTGCAGTTTTCCGTAAGAACACTCGAATCAGTCATTCGGTCGCACGCAACACTTTTTCCCGTCATGGATACATGGACACTCTGCGCCTTGACACACCGCCTTGGCTTTGCCGGGCACTGGCCAATTATCAGAAACTCACCCAAACGCGCTTCACATCCTAACCTCACCCTGCGTATACTTTCCACCACGCAGATTTTTTCATGTCGCTTTTTCAGGCAGGAGTTTTGGGTTGGCGGGGAAAATAAACAAAACGCTTACGACGCGCGCAGCGAGCAAGGCCGGTCCGTCGGAGAAGTCGCTCAACACGCAAAAGGCACAGCAAGCGCGCGCGGCGGGACCGAAAAAAGTGGAACACCGAGAAAACATTTCGCGCTCGGCGAAGGCGGCGGGCGCGAAGAAGTGGCCGCAGCCTTGGGATTTGCTGATGCGGGATCGGTTCATCGAGATCGTGGCGCAGTGGGAGGGGCGGCTCACGACGAATCATCTTTGCGCGACGTTCGGGATCGGGCGGCAGCAGGCGTCGCGGGCGATTGCGAAGTATTTGCAGGAGATTGCGCCGGGCAATTTGGTGCTCGACCGCGCGGCGAAGGGTTATGTGCCGTCGGAGACGTTTGTGCCGCGGCGCACGTCCGGCATTGCCGACGAATACCTGCATCTGCTGCACGGCGACGCGCTCCTCAATCACACTTTTGTGACGCTTGGGCTGCACACGCCCAACACCGAAGTGGTGTCGCCGGCGCTGCGGCGGGTGGCGCCCGCGATCGTGCGCGGTTTGGTGCAGGCGGCGCGCGAGCAGCGGCGCGTGGAAGTGGATTACCTGTCGATGCAAGGCCCGGATCGCGACGGGCGCGTGATCGTGCCACACACTTTGGTGTTCTCCGGCGTGCGCTGGCACGTGCGGGCTTATTGCGAGAAGAACGGCGACTATCGCGATTTCGTGCTGACGCGCTTTCGCGGCGAACCGAGCCTGATGGAGGAGTCGGAGCACGGCGCCGCGGGCGACGCGGCCTGGAACACGGAAGTGTCGGTCGTGATCACGCCCGACCCGCGCCTAAAGCCGCCGCAACAAGAAATCATCGCCACCGACTACGGCATGACCGACGGCCGCCTCGAAATCAAAACCCGCGGCCCGCTCGTGCGCTATCTGCTGCTGCAAATGCAAATCGACCCCGCCGTCTGGAAAGGCGACCCCACCTCCCAACAAATCGTGATCGAAAACCGCACCGATCTCGAACCGTGGTTGTTTGGGTGAAGGCAATCTCAGGCCGCGATGACTTCATCGCGCACGATGTGGAGCCGGATCACCTTCGGCATTTTGTCCGCATCCTTTGGGGGGGCTTTTCGGAAAAAACAGGGGGCTCCGAAGAGCCCCCGCGCCCTGGATCAAAACCGCAAGGGGAGTAGTGGAAGCATTACAGACCAACACATCATCGTGTCCATGCCTGCATCGAAATCTGCTTCGGCAATGGCTCGGATCAAGCGCGCTGCGCACTACACACGCTTGGCCTTCGTTTCAATCAAAATGCCCCAGCGCTTTGGCGCGGTCGCGCAGCACGAACTTCATGACTTTGCCGGAGGCGTTGAGCGGCAGGCTGTCGGTGATTTCGACGACGCGCGGCACTTTGTAGTTAGCCATTTCTTTGCGACACCAAGCTATGATCGCGTCGGGCGTGGGCGTGTAGTCGGGCTTGAGCACGACGAAGGCCATGCCGACTTCGCCCATTCGTTCGTCGGGAATGCCGATCACGGCCGCTTGCGCGATCGCTTCGTGCTTGAAGAGGGTTTTTTCGATCTCCGCCGGATAACAATTGAAGCCGCCCATGATGTACATGTCTTTGATGCGGTCCGTGATCCGCAAATAACCGCGCTCGTCGAGGACGCCGATATCACCCGTGTGTAGCCATCCGTCGGTGTCGATCGTCTTTTTCGTCTCGGCTTCGTCTTCGAAGTAGCCTTGCATCACGTTGTAGCCGCGCACCACGATTTCGCCCGGCTCGTCGCGCGGCACTTCGCGGCCTTGCGCATCGACGCAGCGCATCTCGACATCTGCGATCGCACGGCCGGAAGTTTTGGCGATGGTCTCGGGATCGTCGTCGTAGCGACACATACTTACGACACCGCAAGTTTCGGTGAGGCCGTAGCCGGTGATGATCGTCTCAAAGCCAAGCTCGCTGCGCATTCGCTCGATCAGCTCCACCGGAATCGCCGCCGCGCCCGTCACCGCGAGCCGCAAACACGACAAGTCGTATCGCGCGCGATCGGGATGCGCGAGGATCGATTGATACAGCGTCGGCGGCCCAGGCAACACACTAATGCGTTCCTTGCCGACGCGCTCGAGCACCTGCGGCACATCGAAGACGAGCTGCGGCAAGATCGTGGCGCCGCGCAAAATCGCCGCGAGCCAGCCGGCCTTGTAGCCAAACGAATGAAAGAAGGGATTGACGATGAGATAGCGATCGCCGGCGCGAAGCCCGATCACTTCGCTCCACGACGCGAATGCGCGCAAGTTCTGCGCATGCGTCGTCATCACGCCCTTCGGATTGCCGGTGGTGCCCGACGTAAAAAGCAGATCCGAAAGATCCGTTGGCTTCACGGCTTCGGCGCGTGCGAGAGCAGTTTCGCGCGAAACGCCCGCGCCAAGCTTTCGAAAATCTTGCCATGCGACACCATCTCGTGTTGGTCCACGCAGCACGATCCGCTTTTCGAGCTGCGGCAAATCTTCGCCGGCGAGCAGCGCGAGATAATCCGTGCCGAGAAAATCCGTCACGGTGCAAAGGATGCGTGACCCACTTTTGCGTAGGATGTACGCGGCCTCACTGCCCTTCATTCGCGTGTTGAGCGTCACGAGCACGCCGCCCGCCGATTGCAGGCCGATCGCCGCGACGATCCATTCCCAGATGTTCGGCGCCCAGATCGCAACGCGATCGCCAGGCTCGATGCCCGCCGCCATGAACGCGCGCGCAGCCCCGAGCCCTGCGTCGGCAAGCTCGGCAAACGTCATGCGCACGTCGCCGTCTTCGATCGCCGAGCGATCGCCAAACCGTTTCGCTGCGCCTTGCACGAGGCGCGGAATCGTCTCTTCCGTCGACTCCATGTGGTGCATGCACGCGCTTCCTTGGCAACCTTCGCTCGCTTTGCTCATAACCTCGCGATCCTTCCCTCTTCCTTGCGTTTCCCTTGTTTCGCTTTTCGCGGCGCACTCGTCGTGCGTTTGCGATTCCGACTGCATGGCCGCGAGGCATTCCCGCCTTCGCGACGCATCTTGCTCCAGATTTTCCGTCGCTGCGCAATCGAGTGCACTCGCCTTTGCAAACGCTGCGCGCTCACGCTCAACAGACAAGAGGCTTTGCATTGCTTTCGCAACTTGCGACGGAAAACGCTTCCCCAAAATCACTTCGCGGCTCGACGAGTCACACGAATTTGCCAGGCAAAATCGCGAAAGATTTTTCAAGAAACGCAAATCCGAAGACAATGCTCGACGAGTCACACGAATTTGCCAGGCAAAATCGCGGCCGATCCTATCTCACTGGGCTCGACGGGGCCAGAACTTCGCAGGCCTGTCGCACGACCGACGCCACCTGAGATTGCGCAGATTGCAACGGGTTTGCATTGCGTAACTTCGCTGCCTTATTAACATATCGCCGGATTTTTTTCGGAGTGATCCCGCATGCATCTGCGTTTCAGTGATACCGACGAAGCCTTCCGGCGCGAAATCGCCGGGTGGTTGAAAGCCAATCTCTGCGGCGAATTCGCGGCACTCAAAGGCCGCGGCGGCCCGGGCGACGAACACGCGCTCTTCGACGAGCGTCTCGCTTGGGAGCAAAAACTCGGTGCGGCGGGCTGGACTTGCGTCGGCTGGCCGAAGGAATGCGGCGGGCGCGGCTTGAGCGTGAGCCAACAGGTGATCTACTTCGAAGAATACGCGCGCGCCGGCGGACCCGGTCGTGTGGGCCACATCGGCGAAGGACTCGCCGGCCCGACGATCCTCGCCTTCGGCACGGAAGAACAAAAGAAGCGCTTTCTGCCCGGCATCGTGAGCGGCAAAGAGATTTGGTGCCAAGGCTATTCGGAACCCAACGCGGGCTCGGATCTCGCGAACGTGCAAACCCGCGCCGAGTTGCAAGGCGACGAGTGGGTGATCAACGGTCAAAAAATCTGGACCTCGGGCGCGCAGGGGTCGGACTGGTGCTTCGTCGTGTGCCGCACCGATCCGAACTCATCGCGGCACAACGGGCTTGCGTATTTGCTCGTGCCGATGAAACAAAACGGTGTCACCGTGCGCCCGATCGATCAGATGACGGGCGATTCGGAATTCAGCGAAGTGTTCTTCGACAACGCGCGCACCGCCGCAAACAACATCGTCGGCAAACCCGGCGAAGGCTGGAAAGTCGCCATGGGCACGCTCGCATTCGAACGCGGCGTGTCGACGCTCGGCCAGCAGATGCTGTTTCAAAACGAACTCGATCAGATCATCGCGATCGCGAAGAAGAATGGGAAAGCCCAGGATCCCGTGATGCGTCAACGCATCGCCGACGCATGGATCGGGCTTCGCTTGCAGCGCTACAACGCACTACGCACGCTGAGCGCAGAACAAACCGGCGACGTCTCGCGCGAGGCGATGATCACGAAGATCTTCTGGGCGACTTGGCATCGAAACCTCGGCAAGCTCGCAATGGACGTGCTCGGCGCGGAATCTGAAATTGCCGACGGAGCACCCTACGCGCTCACGGGCTTGCAACGCATGTTCTTGTTTACACGCTCGGACACGATCTACGCGGGCTCGAACCAGATTCAGCGCAATATCATCTCGGAGCGCGCACTCGGCATGCCGCGCGAACCGCGACCGGCGTGACGCGCACAACGCACGCACGTGGATGCGCGTGCGGCTCGAGTCCTTGCGCGCGAACGTCTGCCTCCGCAAGATAGTCTGCGACGAAATCGACGCGAACCGGAGTGGCCGGCAAAAACGAAATCTGCGAATCGACACCAAAAAGAGTCATCTCGAAATAGCGAACGAGGAGAACGCCATGAGCAAGACCGCCCCGCCCTACGTACCCGGCCATGATCTGCTTCGCGGCAAGACCGTGCTGATCACCGCGGCCGCCGGCACCGGCATCGGCTTTGCCGTCGCCAAGCGCTGCCTCGAAGAAGGCGCTGCCGTTTTCATCAGCGACATCCACGAGCGCCGCCTCGCCGAAGCCGTCGACGAACTCGCGAAAGTTCCGGGTGCCAAGCGACCGGGAAGCCAGATCTGCAACGTCACCGACGAAGAACAAGTGCAAGCGCTCGTGAAAAAAGCGATCGCCGAGCTTGGACACATTGATGTGTTAATCAACAATGCCGGACTCGGCGGTACGGCAAATGTTGTCGACATGACCGACGAGCAATGGAACGCGGTGCTCGGCATTACGCTCACCGGCACGTTTCGCATGACGCGCGCGGCGCTTGCGCATATGTACGCGCGCAAAGCCGGCGTCATCGTGAACAACGCCTCGGTGCTCGGCTGGCGCGCGCAGGTTGGCCAAGCACACTATGCCGCCGCGAAAGCCGGCGTCATGGCGCTCACGCGTTGCACGGCACTCGAAGCCGCCGAACACGGCGTGCGCATCAACGCGGTCTCGCCGAGCCTGGCCACGCACAAATTTTTGAACAAGGTGACACCGCAGGATGTACTCGACGAACTCACGGCACGCGAAGCCTTCGGACGCGGCGCCGAACCGTGGGAAGTCGCCAACGTAATGGTGTTTCTCGCGAGCGACTATTCGTCGTACATGACGGGCGAAGTCGTGGCCGTGAGCAGCCAGCACCCGTAGCCTGCGCCATCTCGTGCCGCACCAAGCGTGCTGACACATTTTTGAATCCTCTGCGCAACACAAGGAGAACACCATGCCGACGATTTTCAAATCCCCTGCTGAGCTTTTGACTGCGCAAGGCAAACACTTGGGCCATAGCGAGTGGCTCAAGATCGAGCAGGATCGCATCAATCTCTTTGCCGACGCGACGGGCGATCATCAATGGATCCACGTCGATCCCGAGCAAGCGAAGAGCGGCCCCTTCGGCGCGTGCATCGCACACGGTTATCTCACGCTTTCGCTCGTGAACTATTTCCTGCCGCAAATCATCGACGTGCAAAACATTTCGATGGGTGTGAACTACGGCGCGGACAAGGTGCGCTTCCCGGCGCCGGTGCCGGTCGGCTCGCGCGTGCGCGGCAGCGGCGAGCTGGTCAAAGTCGAGGAAGTGAAAGGCGGCGTGCAGGCCACAGTGCGCGTCACCGTCGAGATCGAAGGCAGCGAACGCCCGGCCTGCGTAATCGACACGATCAGCCGCTACTTCGCCAAGGAATAAACGAGCGGAAGTCGCGCGCGAGCTCGGCAAGCTGGATCCATGCCGCTTTCTCGATCGGAGTTGAGGTTTTCCGTCGGTGAAAAACTATCGACTCCGATCGAGAAGACGCTTCGACGATGGATTCGCGATGCCTTCGAAGGCCTCGGATCCATTTCAACTTTTTTTCTGAGTATTTTCGCGAATCAGCGTTGATGTTTTCCGTCGGTGGAAGATCAACCCGCATCCCCAACGCGGGATTCATCCGAATCCTCTTAGACTTTGAACCGATCGACACTTTCGCGTAGCCGTACCGCTTCTTCCATGAGGCTTTGCATGGAATTCGTCAGGCGCTTCGTCGCCGCGTCGTTGGATTGCGTCTTGTCTTGCACGACTCCGACGCGATTCGTCACTTCCTGCATCGACTCGGATTGCTGATGCAACGATTGCACGATGTCACCCGTCGCGGAGCGCACATGTTCAATGGTGTTCGCAATTTCCGATGCGCTGTGCCCTTGCTCTTTGCTCGCAACCTGAACATGTGTCGCTGCATCATGCATCGCCTCGCCGCTTGCGACCATCTCTTGCGTCTTCTGCAACTGCAACTCAGCAGCACGCTGAATGTGCGTGACACTTTCTTGCATCGATTCCATCAAGCGTGTCACTTCTTCGGCGGCTGCCGATTGTTCTTGCACGGCACGCACCACTTCCATCATGCGCGTTCCCGTCTCGAGTGCAGCCTGATTGATCGCCTCGAGCGACGATCCCGATTCGCGCGATAGATCCACTCCCGTACGCACATTGCCAGCGCTGCGATCGATCGCCGTCACCATGCGGCTCGTACCTTGCTGCAGGGTCTGCACCACCTTGGTGATTTCTGCAGCACTCGTCAGCACGCGATCGGCGAGATCTTTGATCTCATCGGCCACCACCGAAAAGGCGCGGCCGTGTTCCCCTGCTTGCGCCGCAATGATCGCCGCATTCAAGGCCAAAAGATTCGTTTCGTCTGCAACGTTCGTAATCACACCGACGATGCTTCCGATCTGCTCGGTTTGGCCGTCAAGCTCTTTGACGAGCTTCACTGCAAGCTCGCTGTCTTCTTGAATGGAACTCATACCGCGAATGGTTTTTTCGATCGAGCGTTTTCCGTCTTCGGTGCTCTTCACCACACCCTCGGAAAGCTTTGCCGTCGCCGAAGCGTTGTCGTCGATTTGACTCAGCGCAATCGCCATCTGCTTGACACCGCTCGATGTTTCAAACGTCCCCTGAGAAAGCATTGCCGTGCTGTCTTTGACGCGCGCGATCTCTTCCAGGAATTTTTTGAAGGCCTGCGAAACTTGCGTCACTTTGGAAACAAGAACGGTGCCGCTATCGGCGAGCTGCTCGCCCATGGCACCAAGCTCCAT
>JADFDR010000080.1 GCA_018262735.1 Geobacter sp. | reverse complement strand
GAGATCGTCGGCGACTGCAACTTTGTTCGCGAGGCTTAGCAATTGAAAGAAAAATCCGTGGCGCGTTGCATCGTCCAGTTTGGCTGCAGCGCGAAAGATGGAATACTCCGTCGCTGCAGCTTCGGGAAAACGCGGCATCCAGATCGGCAAAGCCCATTCACTGCTTTCGAGTAGAACCTCTTCGCGTTGGATGCGTGCGTCTTGCGGAAGATAAGCATAGATGCGGATGGCTTCTGCGCGCGGCACGAAACCGAGATCCTGCAAGCGACCATCGCGCCAACGCAGTGCCCACTCTTCGGTTTCCGTCGGTAGTTCGTGTATGACGGCTTGCATCGTGCGGAAATACATCCAGTAGTCTTCTTGGAAGAGCACGTGCAAGAGTTGTTTGATGGGTGCGAGATCGTCGTTTTCTTGCAGCGCACGAAAATAGAATTGCCCTTCGAGCGTTTCGGAGCCCGGTGGCACTTGCCAGTCTTCATCATTCAACTTGAGTTCGACAGCGATACGATCACGCAAAAAAAGAACGAGAGCTTCCGCATCCATCGCTTGCGCCGCGCGAAGTAATGTTTCGTCGCCCGCTTCCGCGAGGGATGCGAGCCAGTTCTCGACGCGAGCAGGTTCGAGAGAATATTTTTGCCAAATATCGAGATCAAGCCCCGCGATGATTTGTTCGGGGGTGGCATGTGCAAGGATCCATGCCGCATCGGCAATGCCGACTTGTTTGACGATGAAGCAGAGTTCGGCTTCGGGCAGTTCGGGAATCAAGAGCTCCGGAGCGGGACTCAAATCCAGAATTTCCGCACGTCGTGCAAGAGGTGCTTCGCAAACGAGTGCGAGTTGCTCTTCGAGCGAGAGCTTGCGAACTTCTGCACGGGCGAGGCTGCGATTTTTGCGCGCGAGATCCAAAATGGATTTGGTTTTTGTAGAAGGTGCTTCGAGCCACATCAGAGACATCCGCAGTGCGTGAAAAAAGAAACGATAGAATGCGTAGCTTCGCATAAGGTTGCAAGCATGGTGAAGATCGAAGAAATCGCGCATGCCGTGGAAAGCTATCGTCCGAGTCTGGTTTCGGTTGCGGGCAAGCAGCATGCTGCCGTAGCGATGGTGTTGCACGCGGTCAATGACGATACGGAAGTGCTCATCATGGAGCGCGCTCAATGCGAGGGCGATCCGTGGTCGGGGCACTTGGCTTTTCCGGGCGGGCGCGTGGACACGCGTGATGTAAGTCCGCGCTCGACGGTGGAGCGAGAAACGCTTGAAGAGGTGGGGATCGATTTGAGCGCAGCGCAGTATCTCGGCCGCCTCGATGATCTTTGCGGGCGGCCGGATTCAAGGCTCGTGATTTCGGGCTTTGTCTATCGCGCGCCGTCGCAAGTCGAACTCAAACTCAACCGTGAAGTAGCACGCGCGTTCTGGGTATCGCTTGAAAAAGTGCTCGATACCAAACGGCACATGACTTATCCGTTCGTGTACGAAGGATTTCATGTACCGATGCCGGCAGTCGATTTGCTTGGAGCGGGCCAACCCGTGCTTTGGGGCCTCACGTATCGATTTTTGGATTTGATGCTGGAACAGACAGGTCGAAAAATTCCAACACTTGCCTGGAAATGATGCGGACGCGCGGCATCCGTCGCAGCGAGCTTGGCATTTTACCGTAAGTCGAGTTCGTGCAGAACCTTCTGGATCGCCTCGGCGCTTTCGTAGAAAATGATGAGGTTGTTTTTGAAATAGCGAATGCGGCGATCCTGACCGACGAGCACGAGACTGCGCTGGATGACGCCAAGAAAACCGACGGTGCCGTAGGCGCGACAAACGCTGCGATCTCGGTCGGAGAGCAGCGGAAAGGGAAAGTGATTTTCCTTTACAAAGGCTTCGTGACTTTTGAGCGATTGCGGATTGATTGCCAAAATTTCGACCCCCAGCGTTTCGAAGCCGGCGAGGTGGTCGCGATAGTTACAGAGTTGTGTGGTACACACTTTTGTGCTGTCTCCGGGATAGAAGACCAAGAGCACAGCATTTTTCTCGAGTCGTTTCGAAAGAATGATCGTACCTTCGGTCGAAGGCAGCGTGAAATCGGGAGCGAAATCGCCGACGCGAAGAGAATCGTTCATCGTTTTTCCTGTTTTGGGGCGGCGTTTCAGTTTTTGAAATTTACTGGATACGATGCCTGAGTGTGTGCGGGTTGTATCCGGTGGTTTTGTAGTATTCAACAGGCTGACACCAAAAGGAAGTAGAAAATCGTGAGTTCAAAACGCAACGAAGTCGATACAAAGATGAATCGATTGCAGCGCATTTTCGTGCGTCTTGATCGCGTTCTCGAACTTGCAGAAGAAGTTTTGTGTCGCTTGCGTGGGGTTTCGCCCTCTCCCGAGTTTTTTGAGGAGAATTTGGCGTTTCGTTGGCGTCAGCGCGGAGAGTTCGGATCTCTCGTGCCCGTTCTTCCGACGGAGAAAAATACGTTTTCCAATTTGATTGGCATTGAAACGGCGATTGAAGAATTGTGTCAGAACACCGCACAGTTTGTTCACGATTTTCCTTTCAATCATGTTTTGTTGTACGGCGAGCGAGGTACGGGAAAATCTTCCGCAGTCAAGGCACTGCTCGGAAAGTTTTCGGCTTCCGGTCTGCGCTTGATCGAAGTGAGCAAAAAAGATCTGTTCTTTCTGCCGGAGCTGCTCGAACAGGTGCGCTCCTTGCCCTGGCACTTCCTCGTTTTCATCGACGATCTATCGTTTGCCGAGGGAGAAGCGGATTATCGGGAACTCAAGGCAATTCTCGACGGCGGGGTAGAAGATACACCAAAAAATGTCTGCTTGATCGCGACGAGCAATCGACGCCATTTGCTTCCTGAATATCGCGCCGAGTTGCGTGGCGCACATGTCGATGAGCACGGCGAGTTGCGTTTGGGCGAAGCCGTCGACGAAAAGCTCGCGCTTGCAGATCGTTTTGGTTTGGCGATCGGGTTTTATGGATTTGACCAAGAGACGTATTTGCGAATCGTTGCACATTATGCTGCCCAGGCAGGGATCGATCTACACAACAAAGAGTTGCGCGAGGAAGCGCTACGCTGGGCGCTCGATCGTTCGAATCGTTCAGGTCGCACAGCCAAGCAATTTGTGGCGCAGTTTGCAGGCCGTACTTTGCTTGCGCAAGCAGTGCCGCATTCTGCGCGAGGAAGCGATTGAGCGTGCTGTGATCGAAGGGTGAAGTGAGCACTGGAGTATTGTGCGAAGAAGATCGCGCGACTCCAGCGGGAAGTCGCAGATTCTCACATTGACACAATATTGAGACACGTAAGCATGGTAGAAGTGAAGTGCCATGAAGTGTTGCAAGGAGCAAATGCAATGACGGATTTGAGTTCGAGCCTGCTGAATGTCGCGGGGCTTTTGTTTTGCGCGGTGCTCATCGCGGGGAACGCCTATTTTGTAGCGACGGAATTTGCGTTGGTTGCCGTGCGACGTAGTCAAGTGAAGCTTTGGGTACGCGAGGGACGACGTGGTGCGCAATCCGTCGCGAAAGCGATCGAAGATCTGGATGGCGCGATTGCGGCGACACAACTTGGGATCACGGTGACAAGTATCGCACTGGGCTGGATCGGCGAACGTGCACTCGCAGGCTTGATT
Source organism: Geobacter sp. (assembly GCA_018262735.1). GTDB lineage: Bacteria > Myxococcota_A > UBA9160 > UBA9160 > JADFDR01 > JADFDR01. Next base: position 4,269 of record JADFDR010000080.1, on the reverse strand, counting down.
CATCCGCTTTTGACGGCGATGGGTCTCGAAGGGGTGTTCCTCGTGCACTCGATTGCCGTGGTTTTGGCGTTTGGTCTGATTACGTTTGTGCATGTCGTTGCGGGTGAGCTCGCTCCGAAATCTTGGGCGCTCGAACGCCCGGGTGAAGTCGCGCTTTTGTTTGCGGGGCCCTTGTTGGTTTTCGGTCGTGCATTTCGTCCGTTGCTTTTTTTGATGAATCGCACGGGGATCGGATTGGTGCGGCTCGCAGGCATTGAACCCGCCAAACACGGTGCCCACATTCCGTCGCCCGCCGAGATGAGTTTGATGGTGACGGAAGCGTCGGAAGCAGGGATGATTCGCGCCTACACGGGGCGCATCCTCGGCAATGCATTTCGGATGTCACGAACTTGTGTCAAGGATGTGATGGTGTCGCGCAAACAAGTTTATGCCGTGCCCGAGTCGATCGAATACGCGGAGTTGATGCAACAAGTGCGTGACAATGCGTTTACGCGAATGCCGGTTTATCGCGGCGATCTCGATCAAATTGTGGGCATTTTGCACACGAAAGATTTGCTGTCTCGCGCGCTCGAGCACGGCGAAGTTCGCATCGCTGAGGCGATGCGCGAGCCGTTGTTTTTTCTGCCGGAACTTCCGCTCGTCGACGCGCTACGCCTTTTTCGCGGGCGACGCAGCCATATGGCGATCGTACGCAAAAATCAAGATCCGGTGCTCGGCATCGTGACGCTCGAAGATATCCTCGAAGAATTCGTGGGCGAGATTGAAGACGAGCACGATATCCCAACGCCCGAGGGCGCTGCCTGAACGCGTGGAGGATGTCCTTTTCGCAGGTTTGAATGCATCTCGTGAGTACGGAAAAGCGCGCTAAGGTTCTCGCGCGAAAAGGCGCATGTCGTGCAAGGAGCAAAGAATGCCGGATTCCAATGCGATGGAGCGCAATCCTGAATTGGCGGAGATGCTGATTCGTTGGTCCTATCTCGAAGCTGAGCGCGAGGAAGATTATTTCGTGCTCACCTCGGGCAAGCGCAGCCGATTTTATTTCGATTGTCAATTCACGACGGCGCGCACCGAGGCGATGCCGTACATCGGCAAGGCATTTCTCGAGGAGTTTCGGCGCAAAGGCGTGCGGCCCGAATCCGTCGGTGGTTTGACGCGCGGCGCCGATCCGATTGCGCTCGCCGTGGCCTACACATCTTTGATTTATCAACCGATCGTGCAGTCGTTCAGCGTGCGCAAGGCGCGCAAAGATCATGGCACTTGTCGCTGGATTGAAGGCTATGCCGCGCCGGGCACGCGGGTTGCGATCGTCGACGATGTGGCGACGAGCGGTAAATCCGTGATTCAGGCCATCGAGCGCGCCAAAGAAGAAAAACTTGAGATCGTGCAGGTCATCGTGCTCGTCGATCGCGAAGAAGGTGGCATGGCGGCGATCGAAAGCAAAGTGCCGGGCGTGCCCGTGAGCGCAATCTTCCGGCGCACCGCTCTCGAAGCGCTGCGCACGAAAATCCAAAGCGAGCGAAGCTCGCAGCGCTAGCAATCAACACAAAATTGTGGAACGTGAAATTCGGCGGCACGCCGCGCAGCGGATTGAGAGTCAAGAATTTCTTGACTCATTTTGCTTCCGGAGTGCGCGTTGCTTTTTCACCGACGGAAAGCATTCGCCTCGCGTGGTGGAAGTATTCAAAAAAGAGAATGAATTTGAGGTGTCTTAAAGCGAAGTGAGGAGAATTGCGAGGAGCGCCATGGCGGTGAGCGTCAGCAAGAGCAGTTCGATCGGAATTTCAATCTCATCGTACTCTTCTTCGTCCACCGAAAATGCTTTGAGACGTCGCTCGATTTTGCTTCCTGTCAGCGCAGCCTCGACGGCTTGTTCGTACGTCAACCCTTCGCTCTGCAAATGCTGTAGAAGTTCGCCAAACGGCGTGCCGGCATCGAGTTGTTGATAGGCGAGGATCGACCAGGCAAGGGTGTTGGCCTCTTGGGTAGAAATGCCGCGTTGCGCAAAATCGTGTGCGATCTTTTCGATTGTCTTGCGGGAACGAATTGGATGCTGGACGAGAAGTTTCGATGCGAGGGAAAGTGCTTCGCGCGAGCGCACGCCTCGCGATTCGAATTCCTGTGCGAATGCTGCAATGCAAAGCGGATTTTTCGAAATTGGCATAGCGAACCCTTCTGCCTCGCTATCGGGAAAAGAGGTGGCGTGCTGAAGAGGGTTTTCAACGGCACTTTTGTGCGGCCCAAGGGCGGAAGAGGGCGTGTGTCCAGGCATGCGAAGTGGGAGCAAGGGCGGAAGAGGGCGTGTGTCCAGGCATGCGAAGTGGGAGCAAGGCGTTTTTTCTCGCGCAAGTGCAATGCACGAGATCGTAGAATCTTCGGAAAGAACGGGAAAGCGTGGGGAGGAGACTCTCTGAAGTCTGCCATTTTTAAAATTTTCGTTTGGGCAATGGCTGGCGTATTGCCGGCGTGGCCAGCCTTTTCCGACGGAGAAACGCCGCAGGAGCTCGTTGCAGCGTCGGCGTCTGCTTCCGAAGTGCAAGAGCAAGAATCGACTCTCGATTTTGCGATCGAGCCCGCACGCGCGGAAGCCGCGGTGACGATCGAACCCGAAGGATCTTCCCCAAGTCCATCCGAAGCGGAGGAGGCGGGCGCTGCTTCGCTTGCGAGCGCGTCAAGCGACGCGCTTTCGTCGGAAGAAAACAAGCCGCTTACGAATCGCGATCCCTTCGAAAGTTTGAATCGGCGCACGTTTACGTTTAACCGCGGCTTTGAAAAAATCTTCATCGATCCTGTAGTGGATTTCTACGGTTGGGCCACGCCGGAAATCATGCAAAAGGGTGCACACAACGGTTTCGAGAATCTTGGAACTCCGTCGGTGGCGATCAACAAGCTTTTGCAAGGTCGACTGCGCGAATCCGGCATTGCATCGGGTCGCTTCGTTGTCAACTCGACACTTGGAATTGTCGGCATCTTCGACCCGGCGCAGAGGATGGGTCTTGTCAAACAGCAAGCGGACTTCGGACAGACGTTATCCATCTACGGGCTGCACAGCGGTCCGTACATGGTGATTCCTTTGCTTGGTCCGACGACGGTGCGCGATAGCGCTGGATTTTTGATGGATTTTTGTTTTCGCCCGGATACTTATTTGCTTACACCGAGTATCACGATGTTTTTGATTGGTGGGTACGGATTAACTTTGAAAGAGGAAACGCAGACTGCTCTCGACGCACTGCGTGCCAATGCCGTGGATGAGTACGCAGTGATTCGCAGTCTCTACCTCATGCACCGCGCAAGCCAACTGCGCGGCGGAGCCGAACTCACCGAGGAAGAACTCGAAAAAGAGCTGTATTTCGGCGAGTGATTCCGTACGCCGAATTCAGGAGGCTTTGTTTTCTGTTTTTCTTGTCGGTGTCGTTTCGATCTCGGTGACACTTTTTTGAATGGAAGTGATCAACCCGTCGACTCCTTCTTGTTTGAGCACGGTCGAAAATTCGGAGCGACGCATGGCAAGCTCGCTCACATTGCCATTCAAGAGCACATCGATGACGAGCCAGCGTCCGTCAACCTGATGCAAGCGATAATTCATCGCGATGATTTCGCCGTTCGACTTCGTGATTTGCGTTCGCACCAGCGCAAGCCCGTTTGGTTCCGTTTCTTCGCCGAGAAGCTGGAAGGTTTCGCCCGAGTACCCGTTGAATCGACTCGCATAACGACAAATCGCGAGATTGCGTAAAGCAGCGCGAAGATGGGTTTGCTCGGAAGCGTTGAGTGTTTTCCAACGTGCTCCTATGGATTTTTCCGACATGAATTCCAAGTCGAGCGCCGCCGGCACGATCTTTTCCATTTTTGCTTTGCGCCCAACGTAGCCAAGTGTTCCGGCATTTTTCATGACGTCGAGGAGTTCCGCATGAAAGCGTTCAATCGTGGCTGCTGCCGTCGGCGTCTCTGCGTTTGCGCGTGAGGTGAATGCAAAGAGGAGGATGAAAGTCCAGAAAGTGAAACGACGTCGTAAGCGGTGCATGGGGAACTCCCTATCCTTTTTTGCCCGAGAGTAGACGGTCACGTCGAGGATTGCTTCAAGAAAATTCATTAAAAAAACCTCAGCTTGTGTTATGGGTTTGCCAAATTCCCCTTCTATGCTTCGGGACGTGCGAGGGTGGACGATTCACGAATCCGATAAGATTTTGCGCTTGCAGGAGAAACACATCGCTTGCGAGGGACGAGGGGGAAATCCAGGTGGAAAACCTAGAAGAAAATCTCCGGCACTGTTTT
>JADFDR010000007.1 GCA_018262735.1 Geobacter sp. | reverse complement strand
TCGTCATCTGCATTCCGTCGTAAAAAAAGAGATGGCGATACGCCCAAAATTGCGCCGGAAACCAAGCCTGGAGTTTTTCGACTTCTGCACGCGAGAGCACTTTGCCTTCGGGATATGGAAAGCCTTCGGCCTGCGCGGAACTGCCATTCAAGAAACTCGATAGGCTCAAGCCGAAAACGGCAAGTGACACCAAAAAGAGTCGACTCGAAAAACGTCGCAAGATCGAAAGTCGAAAAAAAGAACGAGCAAGTGTGCACGCCAAGCGATTCATCTCTCTGACTCCAAAACGAAGAAACCTCGGATTCATTCCGCTTTCGAAATGCCCGAATGCCAGTTGCATTCTCCACCGACGGAAAGCATCAACCCTGATTTGCGAAAGCACTCTAGCGCAAGCGGTACGCACTGCATCGCAGCGGAAAAGTCCTATGCAAAACGTGCGCAAAGAAAAGAACGACGACTACGCGACTCGCGACGGCGCTTCCGCGAGAAAGAGTGCGGGAAGCAAGTCTTTGACCTGCAAGTCGAACGTCTGCGAGGTGATCTCGAAAAAACCAAGATCGATTTCCGACGGATCTTTCTGCGGAAAATGATTGAGGAAGGTATGCAGCAAACGCTCCATGATCTCGTGCGCTTGCTTGAAATCGACGTCCGCGAGGAAGATCACGGCGCGCTCACGCGTCATGCGAAAGATGCGATCTTCGATGCGAAGCGAACTTTCGAGGAAGCTGAGGATCTCGGGCAACATCATGTCGCCCTCCTTGCCTGCCAAGCCGACGGCCACCGTCGGAACGAAAAGCTCTTCCGCTTGGCGCAGCGCAAGCGCGATCATCTCGCGAAGCTTGCGCGGATCGTCCGTCATCGTATGGAGGGGGGCGGGGGCTGCCATGGGGGGGGTATCGTCCGGCACGCCGCAAATCTAAAGCTCCGGTCCAAAACTTTTGCAAGCAGTTTGGCAAGCGCTTGTGCGCGTTTTCTCCTCGAAAAGCCGCTTCAAAACTCGCGGCTTACGCGCACTCTTACGCAAGTCTTGCAAGCTTGCTTCGTGCGGCTTGCCCTGCGCACTCTCCGCGCAGGCACATCGTGCGACTCGCAGCCAAGCGCACTACCAAAGGCGCTTGGCCAAGTAACTCGGCAAATCGCGCACGGAACTCAAAATAATGTCACGCTCAAAACCTGCGTCTGCAAAATCATTCACAGTATCGACTCCGGTCAGCACACCGACGAAAACGGCACCTGCGCCACGGGCAGCCTGTCCGTCTTGTACGCGATCTCCCACATACACCACGTCCTGCGCCCGGATCGTGCGCCCGTGGCCATTGAGCGCTTTAAATGCCGGTTCGAGCGCGCGCGGATGCGGCTTGGTCGCGGGCAAATCCTCGGCGGTGAAAATAAAATCGAAAAGCTTGGCGTGGATGCCTGCTTGCTCCATGCGCAACGTGCAAAGACGCCGCTCACGATTCGTCACGATGCCAAGCGGACGATTTTGGCGCAGCACTTCGAGCGCTGCGGGCGCACCGTCGATCGCGCGATACGGAATTTCTTGGGCAAGCGTTTGGTAGTGCTGCGAGAATTTCTCGAATGCAACTCCGGGCAGCACGGTCGCGACGGCCTCACGCCACGACGAAAACGGACGCAGCATCACCTGCGTATCCGGCTCGGCGAGGCCAAGCTCGGCGGCAGTTCGGCGCATCGTCGCGAGATAACCTGGCGTCGAGGCAATCAACGTATCATCAAGATCAAAAACAACGGCACGCGGCATCGCTGGATGCTACAAAATCCGGGCCAAGGAGGAACCATGCGTTCAAACGAAATTTTTGCATCCATGTCGCCAGAACAGGCTGCCCACTTCTGTCGTGTACTCGCCAAAGATGCGCCGGGCGTCTTCAATCAAGCCGTGCAGGCGGCCTGCGCTGCGCTCAAGATGCGTCCGGTCTACCTGCAAAAGCAACCTTTCGAGAAACGCGCCGAAACGGTGCGCAAGGCGCTCTCGCGACTTTCCGCCCATCTCGCCGCCGACGAAATTTTTGCAGTGTACTTTCTCGAATGCCGCAAAGATCTTCTGACAGAATGGCTCGATCTCGTCGGGCTCGAGCACGAAGATGGAATCTTGAAAACCAATCTTCCGTCGGAACCGAGCGAAGATATGCTGAAGAAGGCGGTGGCGGACTATCGCGCAAAAACGAGCGACGCCGACCGTACAGACCGCGAACTTTTGCTCAAAGCCTTTGCGGCACAAGGGGCGATCGAGTGGCCTACCTTCGAGGCGCTGCTCAAATAAGCTTCGTTACGCAAAAATGCGTTTACTCTGAACGTTCGCGTCGATCGTCATTTCTCATGCGAAGGGGCACTTCATGAGTCGATCTCTTGTCGCCGCGCAAAAAATCGGTCAAAGCATTTGGTACGACAACATCAGCCGCAAACTCATCATGTCGGGTGAGTTGCAAGCCCTGATCGATTCCGGCATCACGGGCATCACTTCGAATCCCTCCATTTTCGAAAAAGCGATTGCAAGCGGCAGCGACTACGATGCCGCCATCGCCGAGTACGCACAGCGCGGCACGCACGATGCGGAAGCGATCTTCGAACAAATTGCGATCGACGACATTCGGCGCGCAGCCGATCTCTTGCATCCCGTCTATGAAGCAACGGCGGCGCGCGACGGCTATGTAAGCTTCGAGGTGTCGCCTTACCTTGCACATGACACGCAGCGCACTCTTGCCGACGCAAGACGTCTTTGGCGCACGATCGATCGCAAGAACGTCATGATCAAAGTTCCTGCAACACCGGCGGGTGTCTATGCGATCCGCAAGCTCACCAGCGAAGGCATCAATGTCAATGTGACACTTCTCTTTGCGCAGGCGGCTTACGAGGCCGTTGCGCTGGCCTATCTCGAAGGACTTGAAATCCATGCTGCGTCCGGCGGAAACCTGCAGCATGTGGCCAGCGTGGCGAGCTTTTTCGTCAGTCGTATCGACTCCGTCATCGACGCCAAGCTTGCGGCTCTCGCACCGAAATCGGCATTATCCACCGACGAAAAAACATACGAGGGACAGACGGCGATCGCTTGCGCGCGCCTGGCCTACGCCCGTTACCAGGAATGGCTCGCAAGCCCGCGCTGGCAAATACTTGCCGCACAAGGTGCGCAGCCTCAGCGTTTGCTTTGGGCAAGTACGAGCACCAAAAACCCCAACTATCCAGCGACACTTTACGTTGACACCTTGATCGCGCCCAATACGGTCAACACAATTCCCACCGACACCTTGACGGCATTCCGGCAGCAAGAAAACGTTGCCTCGATGCTCGTCACAGACTGGCAAGGCAAAATCGCAGCCGCCGAAGACCAACTCGAACACCTTGCAGAGGTCGGCGTTTCCCTCGACGAGACGACGCACTTCTTGCTTGAGGATGGCGTCCAAAAATTTTCCGATGCCTTCGACCAACTGCTCGGCGCGGTGGAAACCAAACGGCGACAATTGCGCGGCACGACGTTCTCCGAACAAAAATTTTCATCCAACATCAACTGCTCCGAGGCTTTCGCGCGCTGGCAAACCAAGGGGCATGTGCGCCAGCTTTGGCAAGGCGACGCAAAATTGTGGACAAACCATGACGAAGCGCTCTGGCTGGGTTGGCTTGCGGCCGTCGAGGGAACAAAGGCACAACTCGAATCGTGGGGCCAAATGCGTGCACAGATCCTTCGCGACGAGATCAAACAAGTCGTCGTGCTCGGCATGGGCGGATCGAGCCTTTGCCCCGAGGTCCTGCAGCACAGCTTTCCTGCCGCAACGGGGCACCCCGCGCTGCGCATTCTCGACACGACTTTGCCCGAACAAATCCAAGCCGTCGCAAGCGAACTTCCGCTCGAAAAAACACTCTTTCTTGTCGCATCGAAATCCGGAAGCACCGTCGAAACCGATACGCTTCGCGCTTATTTTTTCGACAAACTCGTGAAACTTGTTGGTGTCCGACATGCAGCAAAGCACTTTCTCGCGATCACCGATCCCGGGAGCGATCTCGAAAAACTTGCGCGGGAAGAGAACTGGTTTGCGGTCGTCGCCGGGACACCGAGTATCGGTGGACGATTTTCAGCGCTCTCGGCGTTTGGAATGTTGCCCGGCTTTCTGCTCGGCATTCCCTTCGCCGAATTTCTCGAGCGCGCTCATCAAATGACACTTTCTTGTGCAGGGTGCGTACCGCCGTCACAAAATCCTGGCGCCGCCTTGGGTCTTGCCCTCGCAACGCTTGCCAAACAAGGTCGCAACAAACTCACCCTCTTCGCCCCACCGGAACTCAGCACGCTGGGCGCTTGGATCGAACAACTCCTTGCCGAATCAACGGGCAAACACGGCCACGGCATCGTACCGATCGACGAAGAGGCGCTCGCTGCGCCGCACGTCTACGGCGCCGATCGGATCTTGGTCACGTGGAAAATTCGCGGACGCACCGACGAGAACCAAGAAGCCCTACTCGCAAAACTCGAAAATCTGGGGCAACCCGTGATTCGCATCGAAGTGGACGGCGCACTCGATCTCGGTGCGGAATTTTTTCGCTGGGAAATCGCCACCGCCGTACTCGGTGCAGAACTCGGCATCAACCCCTTCGACCAACCCGACGTCGAAGCAACGAAGCTCGCAACGCGCACACTCCTCGAGCAGTACCGCAAAACCGGTCAACTGCCGCGCCCGCTGCCCACTCTACACAAAAATGAGTTTGATGTTTTCGCAGATTCTCGCTTCCTGCAGCGACTCCTGCCCACACTCGATAACGCACCGGAACTGAACGCGCTGTTGCGCGCATTTTTCGCCTCGCTCACGGCAGGAGACTACTTCGCCGTGCATGCCTACTTGCCGCACAGTCCACAACTCCATGACGCTCTCCAGGCACTCCGCCACCGCGTGCGCGACGCCAAAAAAGTCGCCACCACACTTGGCTACGGACCGCGCTTCTTGCACTCGACGGGACAACTCCACAAAGGTGGCGCAAATCAGGGCGTCTTCTTGCAGCTCACGATGCAAAGCGATCTCAAGCTCGAAATTCCCGGCCAAGAACTCGACTTTGGCACCTTGCTCCGCGCGCAAGCACAAGGCGATTTCGAGGTTTTGGCCGCGCGCGAACGACGCCTGCTCCGCATCGAATTCGCACAAAGCGCGAACGATGCACTCGTCCAGCAGATCCGCTCCCTCGAAGAATGCATCGCACACGCCTTGCGCGCGTAAACCTCGATTCTCGTCAACCCAGTACGCGTGCAACGCCTTTGCGCTTTCGGGAGGGAACGCGTCCGCGCACTCAAGATGCAGCGCCTAGAGTCCGATGCATTCGCTTACGGCGCTCAGGAAATCGCCACACGCCGGTTCGTGCACCTACGAAACAACTCGCAACACTTCAAACGCATACGCCGCGATCGCATGTCGAGCAGCGCGCGAAAGAAAGTTTTGTAGCCGCATGGAAACGATCCGCACTGGACTCGATTTTCTTGACCAAGAAGCTCACGGCTTCCGTCGTGGCAAGCCTTATCTGATTTTTGGCAATCGCGGCTGCGGCAAATCCTCGCTCGGCGTGCAGTACGCCGCTGCCGGACTCGAACGCGGCGAACATGTGCTCTACGTCTACCACGGCCGCGGCGAAGAATTGCTCGAACTCGCAACGACCCTCGGTTTTCACTTCGAAACCTATCTCGAGAACGAAACGTTGATCTTGGTCGAAGTCGATGACGAGGTGCGCACTCTCGTGCAGCAACGCGGCCCCGAGGTCGCACTCGATGCGCTCCGCCAGCAATGCAACGATGCCCAAGTGCAGCGTGTCGTCTTCGATCCCGTCAATGTTTTCTTTTCCGAACTACACAATGAAGCGTTACTTCGCGCAGACATCTGGGCGATCACGAGCCGTTTGGCAACACTGGACTGGACGCCGCTCATGCTCTGGGATCATGACGAGTCGAGCACGCAAACCACGGCACTGCGCGTCTTTTCGGAAGAATGCTGGGGACTTTTCGAGCTGCGTACGACGCTCGAAACCGACACCGTGGCAGATGTCGGACGCCAACACACGCATAACTTTATTGTGTATAAACTGCGCGATGCACAACTTTCGCGCCGACGCTTTCAGCTATGCCTTGGCGGAAACGGATTTCACGGCATCGACACGGCCACCGAAAGCGCTGCGGCCACACACCCCTTCACACGCTTTCGTACCTTGAAAGCCAATGCCGACGCATCTACGGAAACACAAGACACGCCGATCCCGCCTGCTGCAGCGTCGGAAGAAAGTCACAGCGAATCCGAATCCGACCTCGCGACACAAATCGACGACGGTCAAAAAAATCTGCCTATGATTCTCTCTGCGGCCGCAGAAGCTGCGCACGCTTTACCAACAACGCCGTCCCTCCAATCGATGGCTTCTGCAACCGCAACTGAAGTCGCTGCCGAAGAGCGCGCCGCAAAACAAACGTCTACGCAAAAAAACACAGCTCGACGCGCCGCACCGCAGGTCACGCCACGCAAAATCAAACGCGAATCTTCCACTCTCTCGGTAGAGTCAAGTACGACGACCGAAACTCCGGCAACGGCCGAAACAGCAACGCCCAAACGCATACCGTCGAAAAAACCGACGCCGAATCAGCTTGCAGCACTCGAAAACGCAATCCGTTCCGAAAACCTGACGCGCAAAGGGATTACGCCGGACAAAGACGCGCTCGAAAGCCTGCCGGACCGACGTGCATCGGTGTTGATTGTCGACGACGACACCATTTCGCGTCAGATGGCCATCGATTCGATCGGTCATGAATGGGATGTCCTCGAAGCGACGAACGCACTCGATGGCCTCGTGCTCGCACTCACGAAGCATCCCGATCTCATTCTGCTCGATGTCGTCATGCCAAAAACGAGCGGACCCGAACTTTGTGGCACACTTCGCGAACTCGGCGTCAACGCACCGATCCTTTTTCTGTCGGCGCGACTCGATCATCCCCAAGTGAAGGGACGCTGTTTTGAACTCGGGGGCACCGACATCCTGCCCAAACCCTTCGATCCCAAGAAGCTCCGCAGCAAAGTCCGTCGGCACATCACGGAGAGCTTGCTCAACCCCGCAACCTGGCCCGAGATCAATCTCGAAGACGCCAAACATCGACTCGGACAAAAAGAAGTCGGTTTGCCCTCGCTCGAAAATCGTCTCGCCCATGCACTGCAAAAGGCCAAGACATCCTCGCGTCCAATCTCTCTCTTGGGTTACGAGTTCCGTTTCGTCACGGGCAACGAAGGGCACGCCTTCGTCGAGCACTTCGTGCATGTACTCAACAAAGCCATCGGACAAAACGACGACCTTTGCCGCACGTCGGAACGACGCCTCGTCGTGGTGCTATACGGCGCCGATCGCGAAATGGCGCGCAACGTCGTGCAACGCGCACATCGCAAAATGAAAAGCGCTGCGACGCTTCTCGTCGGACGCGCCACGGTGAAACCCAAAGCACTGTTTCGCTTGTTCCACCTTGCACCGGAATCGCTCCAGAACGAACTGCCGACGCCGCAGGAACTCGTGCGCAAACTTTTTCAACAACCCGCACATTTGATCGAAGAAGAAGGCGACCAAAAACCCGGCGAACCGATGGAGAAATATCCGCTTCTCGAAGCAATTTTCTTTGCCTTGCGCAGTGACTCAAAAAAGTGTACTTCGCCGCTTAACGGCGCACAGTACTTCATCGAAATCTTACGACCGAGCGGCGTGCGCAAGGTGACGATCGGCGAACACACCTATCAAACTCAAGATCCGTCCGAGCCCACACCGACGGGAATGCGACAGCGAGATGGCAGTTTTATCGTTTGGGTCACACCGCAAAACGAACCGAATCGCATCGTGGCCCGCATTGAAGATGAGCGCGTATTTCGCAGTGAAAATGCATAGGCGCGCTTGCTCGAAAGCAAAGCGCGCCTATGCGGTATCTCTCTTCGCGTGCAGAGGGAAAATCAGTCTTCGATGCCACCCCGTACACGAGATGCGTATTTCGTCTTGAGTTCCGCCAGCACATCACTCGGCACCGGAAGATACTTGCAGAACTCCATCGTGAACTCGGCTTTGCCTTGGCTCGACGAACGCAAATCCGTGGCATAACCGAACATCGCCGCAAGCGGCACTTCGGACTCCACACGACAAAACGAGTCCGACTCCGACGTGCCCATGATCGTGCCTCGGCGTTGCATGATGGTTTTCACATATGCGCCCTGGAACTCCGACGGACCCTCGATCGCAACCGTCATGATCGGCTCGAGCACCGTCGGCTTGGCGCGTCCGTACACGTCGCGGAACGCACCGCGCGCCGCAGCTTGGAACGCCATGTCCGACGAGTCGACCGAGTGAGATTGACCGTCGTTGATCACAATGCGAATGCCACGCACCGGGAAGCCGATCAGCATGCCTCGGTCGAGCGAAGCACGAAAACCTTTTTCGCAGGACGGGATGTACTCCGTCGGAATCGAACCGCCGCGAATCTGATTGACGAACTCGAAATCCTGTTCGGTCTGCGGCTCCATGTAGCCCGCAACGCGACCGTACTGACCCGCACCGCCACTCTGCTTCTTGTGTGTGTAGTTGAACTCCGCCTTTTGCGTGACCGTTTCGCGATACGCCACTTGCGGTTGGCCCGTCTCGACTTCGCAGTTGTATTCGCGCTTCATGCGCTCAATGTAAATTTCGAGATGAAGCTCGCCCATGCCCGCGATCACGGTCTCGCCGCTTTCCTGATCGACACTCGCGCGGAACGTCGGATCCTCGCGCACGAAACGGCCGAGCGCCTTCGACATACTCTCCTGCGCCTTGTTGTCTTTCGGCTTCACGGAAAGCGAGATCACCGGCGCGGGGACGAAGATCGACGACATCGCAACTTCGCAACCTTCGCCATGGAACGTATCGCCCGAGGCGCAATCGATACCGAAAAGCGCCACGATGTCACCCGCACTCGTATCTTCGATGTCTTCCATCTTGTCGGAGTGCATGCGCACCAAACGGCCGACCTTGGTCTTCTTGCCGGTGCGGCTATTCCAGATGAAGTCGCCCTTTCGCAGCGTGCCGCGATATACACGAATGAATGTAAGCTGGCCATAGCGACCTTCGTCGAGCTTGAACGCCAAACACACGAACGGTTGATTGGGATCCGACTCAATTACGATTTCTTCCTCGTTACCCTTGCTCAAATCGAGACCCGTGTTCTTCACTTCCGTCGGATCCGGCAAGTAAGCCACCACGGCATCGAGCAACTTCTGCACACCCTTGTTCTTGTAGGCCGAACCCATGAACACCGGCGTGAGATCGAGGCTGAGCGTACCTTTGCGCACGGCATCGTGAATCAATTCTTCCGTCACGCGCTCTTCGAGAATCGCTTCCATCAATGCTTCGGAAAACATCGATACGGCATCGAGCATCTTCTCGCGCGCGCTTTCCGCAGCTTCGCGCAGCTCGTCGGGAATTTCCTTCTCGACAACCTTGGTGCCATTCTCGCCTTCGAAATAGAAGGCCGTCATCTTGATGAGATCGATGACACCTTGGAGTTGGTCTTCAAGACCAATCGGAATCTGCATCATCACGGCATTGTGATTGAGTTTCTCGCGGAGTTGTTCGGTCACGCGATAGGGGTTCGCACCCGAACGATCGAGTTTGTTGATGAACGCGAGACGCGGCACGTTGTAGCGGCGCATCTGGCGATCGACGGTCATCGACTGCGATTGCACACCCGCAACACCGCAAAGCACAAGCACTGCACCATCGAGCACACGCAGCGAGCGCTCTACTTCGATCGTAAAGTCGACGTGCCCCGGTGTATCGATCAGGTTCACATGGTGACCGAGCCATTCCGTGCAGGTGGCCGCCGAAGTAATCGTGATGCCGCGCTCTTGCTCGAGCTCCATGTGATCCATGGTCGCACCGACGCCGTCCTTACCCTTCACCTCGTGAATGGCATGAATGCGATTCGTGTAGAACAAAATTCGCTCCGAGAGCGTCGTCTTGCCCGAGTCGATGTGCGCGCTAATTCCGAAGTTTCGTACTTTGTGCAGATCTGTGATCATCGTCTTGCCTTCCCACTCAATCATTTCAATGATTTATTTTGATTTCCAAAACCCGGTATCGTATTCGCCGGATCGGTACTCGTTGCAGCCGTTTTTTTGCGACCGCTGTTGATTGCTTTGCCTACCTATTTTGTTCTTCTCTCTTTTTGCCCAGCGTCATCCTGCACGGATTCAGCTCAAACTCATGCAACGAGCCTCGAACGATCGCTGCATGTCGCAACACGCACGAAACTTTTTGCAAACCGGCACCTTCGCAGTGGATCTCATTGCGATGCAGCATGGTGTCATTCCACAACTGCAGCATGCGATCGGAAACCGCAGGCAAACGGCGCATTCGATTTTGAGAGGATGTCTCGCGAACAATCGGCCTTAAACCGCGCAGAATCTAACCGGCCCGAGCGTGGGCCGCACCCCCCTCGCATGCACTCGAGGTCAAATGCCGGGCGAAGAGTAAAGGGCTTTTTTCAAATTGCAAATCCGGCCCGTGTCATCTCGCCGCTTGAGGCACGAGGTCAACCGGGCACTCGATCCTGCCGGAAATCAAGCGTCGAGCAATTCGTCGAACCGCTCGAGGAAGTCTGTGAGTTCTTGAAAGGAGTGCAGCGCATACCGTGCGGACTCTCTCTTGCCCTCTTGCTCCATGGTCCTGCGTTCTTTTTCCAGCTCGGACAGGCGGACCAGCAAAAAACGACGCAATTTCTGCAGCCGCTGGCGATCTGTCATGGGTGCCCCCTAACGAAAAGGCGGAACAAGTCCGCTCCAACTCGCAACCTGAAACTTTCCGGAGTGATCCAAACCGACGCAACACACGACGAGTAAATTCAGACAAATGAAACAAATTCGTGTCGCGCGAATCGCGATTCAGGATCCCTACTCACTACCGTCCAGAAACAGCGGGGCTAATTATTCCGAGAATTTCCAAGAGGGAAATCCGGCGCAAGAAAATATTTAGAAAACCCTCGTCGACGCGAGGAAACAGGCCAAAACTATAGCGAGATTAGCACGTTCTCACTTTGCGCATCGGTGACGTGCGAGTCATCCGCAAAATTGCGGTATGTGATTTCAGGTTAGGCGTTCCATGTCGCAGCGCAGAAGCGCAAGTTTGGTTTGACAAAGAAACGCAATCGATTCTTTCGTAAGATTTGTAACACAATTCGACGTAACTCAATTTTGCGTCGATTCCTCGCTCAATCAACTTCTTCGGCCACCCTTGGGACCACCGCTCTTGGAGCCGCCGCCCTTAGGGCCACCGCTCTTGGAGCCGCCACCCTTGGGACCACCGCTCTTGGCTCCACCTTTGAAACCGCCCTTGCCGCCCTTCTTGCCACCTTCCGCCGAAGCCGCGCCTTGTTCGCTCACTTGACCGTCTTCGCGCAAGCGGAAGGTGATGAAGCCATGGCTGGGATCATATGGCGAGAGACCGATCTGCACGCGATCGCCGGGAATAACGCGAATGCGAAAGCGACGCATGCGGCCCGACATTTGCGCGGTCACGGTTTGTCCGGAATCGATACGAATCTCGTAGCGACCTCCGCCAAGAATTTTGTTCACCGAGCCTTCGGCCTGAATCAAATCATCTTTCGCCAATCTATCCTCCCGCGCGCATTTCTTTGCTTCGTCGTTCGTTGCAAATCTATTCTTCGCAGCACCGTGGCCGCGTCTTCCGTGCGCGCGCACCCTAGCACGCCGACGCTGCGTCGTGCCAGAAAACTCCGCACTGCACGCAACGCGAAAAAGACAAATGCAAGAACTCCCCAGCCGCGCAGTGAGGTGCTAGGTTCCGCGCCCGTGCGGAGAGGTGGCGGAGTCCGGTCGAACGCGCCTGATTCGAAATCAGGTGTAGGCGCAAGTCTACCGGGGGTTCAAATCCCTCCCTCTCCGCCATTCTTTTTTCACCCTTCGCACGACATCTTTTCTTTTCCAGCGACGGAAACGCATCACACTGTGCAATTTCACTTCCATGCCGATTCCACGACGCTGCAAAAGCCTCGGATCTCGAACGCCACGTCATCCTCGCTTCGCGTCGGAATTTTTTGTCGGCTACTTCAAGCACGGTTTCGCGCGTAAGGTTTGACCCGCGATAGCGCGATCGGTAGATTTGGGCGCTCTGCGAGGAAAGAGGATCGTAGGGTTTGAGGCTCGGATGTGATTTTTGCGAACCCCGCCAGGTCCGGAAGGAAGCAACGGTAGCGAGACTTGCATGGTGAGCAGCGGCCCTACGATCTACTTTCCTCGCAGGCCTTTCTTTCATCGCGTCACGCATTTCAATCGTCGGAGTTTCGTTTGAGCTATCAGGTGCTCGCGCGCAAGTGGCGTCCGCAAAGTTTCGAGGAAGTCACGGGGCAATCCCATGTCATCACGGCTTTGCGCAATGCGATTCGTACGAACCGCGTGCCGCAAGCGTTACTTCTCACCGGCATGCGCGGCGTCGGCAAGACGACGCTCGCGCGTTTGATTGCGCGCTGCCTCAACTGCGACAACGGTCCGACGGATCAGCCGTGTGGCGAGTGCCCGACTTGCCGCGAAATCATCGCCGGCACTTCGACCGACGTGCAAGAAATCGACGCAGCGAGTCGTACCAGCGTCGACGACGTGCGCGAGTTGATCGAAGCGATTCAGTACGCACCGTCGCCGGGCAAATATCGCATCTACGTCGTCGACGAAGTCCACATGCTTTCAACACCCGCGTTCAACGCACTTTTGAAAACACTCGAAGAACCGCCGCCGCGCAGCCTTTTCCTTTTTGCGACGACGAATCCCGAAAAAATTCCGTTCACGGTTTTGTCGCGCTGCCAGCGCTACGACTTGCGACGCATCGCCACCTCGACGATCGTCGAGCGCTTGAAGGCCATCTCCGCCGCCGAAAAAATCCAGATCTCCGACGCAAGCCTGCTTGCGATCGCGCGCGAAGGCGATGGCTCGATGCGCGATTCCATGACACTGCTCGATCAAGTAATCGCATTTGGCGGCGACACGATTCGCGACGAACAAGTCGCCGAAGTTTTGGATCTGCTCGACCGACGCATTTTGATCGCCATCGTCGAAGCCTGCGTCGATGCAAATCCGCAAGCTGCACTTGAAGCCTGCGCACGCGCCGCCGACAGCGGCGTCGAAGCCAAGCGACTTGGTGCGGAACTCTTGCAAGTGTTGCGCGATCTCGTCGTGCTGCGCACCGTGCCCAAGCACGAAGGACTCGTCGAAGGCAGCGATGCCGAAATCGTGGCCTTGCACGCGCTGGCCGAGCGCACCGACGAAACGCGACTGCGTCGCATGTTCCGCGCGCTTTTGAAAGAGCAAGAAGATCTCGCCTGGGCACCGCAACCGATGGCCGTGCTCGAAATGGCCGTGATCCGCATGGCGACGATGGCAAGCGGCGATGACGTTGCGCGACTGCTGACACGACTCGAAAAACTCGAACGATTGCTCGCTGAAAATCCGGGCAAACCCGGCCCTGCGTCCGGCGGCAGCACTCCGGGCGGCGGCACATCGTCTACACGAAAAAGCGTCGGCTCTTCGAGCGTGGCAAGCGCGCGCACGCAATCGACCTCTGCGTCCGCGTTTTCCACAGCGCAAGACGCCGAAGATACCTTGAGCGATCGACACGAAGTTGCGTCGCCCTCCGCCAAGCCCTCTGCCGCAACAAGCCGAGCCGGCGCGGTCGCAGTGCCTTCTGCACCACAATCTCTTCCCGCAGTGCGTCACGAAGCCCCGCTTGCAACGACGCTAAAAGAATTCGCTGCGTTTGCACATCAAGAAAATCATTTGCTCTTTGGCGTTCTCGCCAAGGGAACATTGCTTGAATGTTCAGAGACACTGTTTCGCGTTGCTCTGCCTGATGGATTTGAAAGCAAACGCCTTGCCACGCGAATGTCGGAACTCGAAGCCATGTGTCAGAAGTTCTTTCAACGTCCGCTGCGTGCCGCGATCGAAACCATCGCCTCACAAACATCCACGCGCGCGGACGCGCAAAGTGTTCAGTCTGCCCAGCGCGAAGCCTGGCGCGTGCAACGCCAAGCTGCACTCAAGCACCCCGTCCTCAATGCGGCGCTCGAAATTTTCGGCGGCGAGGTGATCGACATCCGAAACCTCGGCGGCGAAAACTAATTTTTTGTCGTACTCCAAGACAATCTCGTAGGAGCAAAACATGCGCGGCGCAGCTCCGATCGAACGACTCGTTGCCAACTTGAAGCGACTCCCCGGCATCGGCGAAAAATCGGCGAGTCGACTCGCTTTCTTTTTACTCAGCGCAGACGACGCACTCGCGCACGAACTCGCCGACGCGATCATGCGCGTCAAAGAAGAAATCGTGCTTTGCGAAATCTGCTGCGATTTAAGCGAAGCTTCGCCGTGTGCAATCTGCTCCGATGAGAAACGCGATCCTTCGACGATCTGCGTCGTCGAAGAACCGGCCGATCGCGCCGCCATCGAGCGCACCGGCGCTTTCCGCGGCGTTTATCATGTGCTCGGCGGCGCACTCGCACCCATGGATGGAATGGGTCCCGCCGACCTCAAAATCACACAACTCGAAGCCCGCGTGCGAAGCGGAAAAATTCGCGAAGTTATTCTCGCAACGAATCCAAACGCAGAGGGAGATGCGACGGCCCACTACTTGGCCGAACGCTTGCGAGGAACATCCGCAAAAATTACGCGTATCGCATACGGCATGCCGCTCGGCGGCGATCTCGAATACGCCGATCACATCACGGTAGGACGCTCCATCCAGAATCGCGGCGAGATCCGCTAGAACTATGATTTCGAGGATTCTTACATCTAAAGCCGCACCGCGAATAAACCGAATTGTGAGCGTGGTTGCCGGTCGTGTACGACACGATGTAGAGTGCGGCCCCTGACGCACGGATCGATTGACCCTTTGCAATTGGAATTTTCATTGCGGTTTCAATGAAAATCCCGTTCGTCCGACGCGGGGATAAACGTCCGCAACACGAAAAGCTCGAAGAAAGTCGAAAAAGGATCTTTGAAAAAATGGCTGAGCCTCAGTTGGTTCTGTACGAAGAAGAACACGGCCACATTCAGGTCGTGATCGACAAGCTCGCGCTCGAAGCAAGCGCGAAGGCCGTCTTCCTCGTCGACAAAAACGGCCAACTCGTCGCCGAGACGGGAGAGCTGCGCGGGATCGACACGACGAGTCTCGCCTCACTCACGGCGGGCAATATCGCCGCGACGGGCGGTCTTGCAAAAATCATTGGCGAAGAAGAATTCCCGACTCATTTCCATCAAGGCGATCGTGACAACCTACACATTACTTTGATCGCACGACGCATCATCCTGGTCATCGTATTCGAGAACGATAAAAGCTCGCTTGGCCTCGTGCGCTTGCGCGTGAAAAAAGCTTCCTCAGAACTGGCGCATATCTTCGAGGAAATGCAGAAGAAAGCCGAAGCCGCCGCCGCCTCCGGAGCGGACAGTCCGTTTGCGGAAATCACCGACGATGACATCGACAACCTCTTCTCGGACTAATCGCGCATCATGTCTTTCATCAATTACTCTTCACGAGAAATCAATTGCAAGATCGTTTACTACGGGCCGGGGTTGTGCGGAAAAACCACGAACCTGCAGTACATCTACAACAAGACGAACCCCGACTTGAAGGGCAAGATGATCTCGCTTGCCACCGAAACGGAGCGCACGCTCTTTTTCGACTTCTTGCCGCTCGCGCTCGGTGAAATCCGCGGCTTCAAGACACGCTTCCACCTCTACACAGTTCCAGGTCAGGTGTTCTACGACGCAAGTCGCAAACTAATCCTGAAGGGCGTCGATGGCGTCGTGTTCGTTGCCGACAGTCAAATCGAGCGCATGGAAGCCAACATCGAGAGCATCGAAAACTTGCGCGCGAATTTGCAAGAACAGGGTTTCGACCTCGACAAGATTCCGTATGTGGTGCAGTACAACAAACGCGATCTGCCCAATGCGGCACCTCTCGATGAAATGAAGCGTTTGCTCAACCCCTCAAACGTGCCGGATTTCGAAGCCTGCGCGCATGAAGGCAAAGGCGTTTTCGAAACATTGAAGGCGACCGCCAAGGGCGTGCTCACGGATCTCAAGAGTCTCGGCGGACGTTAAGCCGCACCGATCTGCCCCTGCCTCGCGCAGCCCCTCTCGAACACATAGACTCTTTTTTGTGTCGCACTTAGGAAGTCTCGGGGCGATTCCGTTCTTGCGTGCTTCGCAAACCAGGGTTGATGTTTGCCGTCGGCGGGAAGTCGACTCGCCTTTGTAGATCGCAATGAATCCAAGATTCCCTAACGAATCGTCTGCAACGAAAGTTGCGACAGCGTCGAAGCGAGCAGGGCATCGCGTCGCATCGACTGCCGCAAAGCGCGCGCCGCCAGCGGGCGCGATGAACCTGCAAAGATTCGATTGTCATATCCAAACACGCGAGTGCACAGCAAGTGAGGAAGTTTCTTGCACAGCAAACGCTGCACTTGCGGTGCCTCGTCGATCGAGTTGCACGAGAAGATGCCGTCCGGCGCAAGAAGTCGCAGCGCGAGCGCAATTCCGGAATGCGGCCAGGGGATTTCTGCCATGCCCTCCCAATCAAAATCTTTGCCACTTTCCGTCGGAGAACGCGGCGTCTTGGACTGTGGATTTCCCTCGATCATCCAACGTGGCTTGTGCACGTCATCTGCATTGCCAATGAAAATATCATCGATGATCAAATCGAAGCGTCGTTTTTCGTGCAATAAAAATTCGCGAGCATCCGCCACAATCACTTCCATGTGTAGGTCGTCGAGATCGAAATGCTTGCGCGCGGCCGCAACAACTTCCGCATCGTATTCGACACCCGTAATCGTCGCGTCCGGCGCAAGTGCTCGCACCACGCGCGCAGCACTGCCGCCACCCAGCCCAAGCACTAGCACCGAACTCCGACGCTCGGGCGGAAGCAAAAGCAACGGAGCAGCGAGGGCATCCCAAACACCGCGCGTCGTCGATGCACCCGGCTCATACCACGACGCAAAGGTTCCATCGACGGAAAGTGCAAGGCCGCCTTCGTAAGGCTCGACGCAAACACGCTGCTTCCTACGCTTCGTTTCGCAACTACTCATGCGACCTCCTTTCGTGCATTTCCGCTCACGCACTTCCTCTTCGTCTACGCATGCAACGACTCGCACCCATCTTGCAACAAGCGCAGCCTGTTTGTCGCGTGTCAGGGACAAGAAAAAAACATAGACTGAAGTCGATGAGCACCGGCCTTCTCTTCGATCTCGATTCTGCGTCGCAATCCGTCGCACAAGTTGCACTGCCCGTACCCGTGTATTCGGTCTTCGATTACCGCATTCCCAAAGCACTCGCGCGCGACGTCAAAATCGGCCAACGCGTTCTCGTCCCCTTCGGTGCACGACGTTTGCCCGGCGTGATCGTCGCACTTCGCAGCACCTCCGAGCGCAGCGGTCGACTGAAGCACATCGAACGCATCGTCGATTCCGAGCCTGCACTCTCGGAAACCATGCTTGCCATTTTAGAGGAAGCTGCAAAGCAATCCCTCTGTCCCATCGGCATCGCCATCGCAGCCGCGCTTCCGACCGGATCCTCTCTGCAACCGATTACGGTGTATACTGTTTCGAGTCGTGGTCAAGAAGCGCTGCGCAGCGGCGCTGCGCAAGGAGCGCTACGCGAGTTCCTCACGCAACTCGAGCGCACGCCCATAACGCTCGCGGCACTTCGCCGACGAAAACAAGAAGATTGGTTGCAGCGCTGCGAACGTGACGGCCTCATCGAAAAACGGCATGAATCCAAGGCGGGTGGCGTGCGCGAGACAACACAAAAATGGGTCACTCTTGCACGCAATTTTGATCTTGAAGCCAAAATCCAAGGCGAACTGCAGCGCGCGCGCAAACAAGCCGATCTGTTGCGGCGCATCGCTGCGAGCGAACCGCAACCCTACTCCCAGTGGATCCAAGAAACGCCCGGCGCAGCTGCGCTGTTGCGCGCACTGGCAGCGCGCGGCTGCATCGAATTCGAGGAGCGCCTTGCGCCGCGCAATGTTCTCGGCGTACCGCTCGAAATCTCCGGCAGCGTCGATCTCACCGTCGATCAGGCACAAGTTCTGGCGCCAATCTGCAAGGCGATCGAAACACAAAGCACAGAGTCCTTCTTGCTGCACGGTGTCACCGGCAGCGGAAAAACCGAAGTCTACTTACGCGCCGTCGCCGCAGCGCTGCAGTGCGGACGTCAAGCGCTGGTGCTCGTACCCGAAATCACACTCACACATCAAATCCTTGCGCGTTTGCGTTCGCGCTTTGGTGATGCACTCGCCGTTTTGCACAGCGGCCTTACACCCAACGAACGCTTCGAGCAGTGGCAGCGCTTGCGCCGCGGCGCAACACCGATCGCACTCGGTGCACGATCGGCGCTTTTTGCGCCACTCGAAAACCTGGGTGTCATCATCCTGGATGAGGAACACGATACTGCGTATAAGAACGAAGAAGGTTTTCGCTACCACGCTCGCGATCTCGCGGCGCTGCGCGCCAAGTATGCGCACTGCCCTTGGATCCTCGGTTCGGCAACGCCTTCTCTCGAAACACGCTTTGCCGCAGAGCGCGGCACGATTCGACGTCTCTCGCTACCTCATCGCATCGGCGGTCGTCCGCTACCTGCCGTCGAAGTCGTCGATCTTGAAAAAGAGCGTCGCAACACCGTTCGCGGTCGCAAACTGATTCTCTCGCGCACCTTGCAACGCGCGACAACACAAGCTCTTGCCGACGGTGGGCAAGTGATTTTCTTTCTCAATCGTCGCGGCTTTTCCACTCGAATTTTCTGCTACGACTGCGGGCATGCAGAACACTGCAAACACTGCGATATCTCTCTCGTGTATCACGCGACGGACGAAGTGCTGCGCTGTCACTACTGCGATCACACGGCGCCTCCGCCAGAAGTGTGCAGCCAGTGCGGTGCCGACAGCAATGCGCTGCTTGGCATCGGCACGGAGCGCCTCGAAGAAGAAGCGCGCATCCTTTTCCCGACTGCGCAGATCGCTCGTCTCGATCGTGACACAGCACGGCGTAAGGGAGCGACGGAGCAAATTCTACACGCTCTCAAAAATCGCAAGCTCGACATCTTGATCGGCACGCAGATGGTCGCCAAAGGACATGACTTTCCGGGCGTGCAGCTCGTCGGTGTCGTTGCGGCAGACATCGGCTTGCATATGCCGGACTTCCGCGCAGCCGAGCGCACCTTCCAACTGCTCACGCAAGTCGCCGGTCGCGCCGGTCGCGGTCAAATCCCCGGGCGCGTGATTTTGCAAACCTTCGTGCCTGATCACTACGCAATCCGTCCGGTGGTCGAGCACGACTACGAGACGTTTTATCGCCACGAACTCGCCCATCGCGAATCACTTGGCTATCCGCCTCATGGCGCCCTCGTCCATGTGCTTGTCTCGAGCCTCGATGAAACGGAGGCGCAAACGGCCATCACGGAACTTGCAAAAAACTGGAAGATGCAAAACGCATCCCAGGTGGAACTCCTCGGCCCTGCGCCTGCACCGCTTGCTCGCATCCAAGATCGCTATCGCTTCCAGTTTTTGCTCAAGGGCGAGAGCGAAGCCACCGTCTTGCAGGCAGCGCGCCTGCTCTTGCCGGGAATCGAAAAGCTGCCAAACTCGGTCCGGGCAAAACTCGATGTAAATCCCGTCAACATGTTGTAGGTCGAAGCGCCATGGCAATGCACCCCATTCTCAAATTTCCCGATCCGCGCTTGAAGCAGATCGCGCAACCGATCGCTGCGATCAGCGACGAATTGCGCACGCTCGCGCAAGAAATGCTCGCAATCATGTACGACGAGCCCGGCATTGGTCTTGCCGCACCGCAAATCGGCAAATCCATTCGACTCGCCGTCGTGGATACCGATTGGTCCGACGAAGACAAAGCACGCAACCCCATCGTGCTCGTGAATCCCGAAATCATTTTGCGCGAAGGCGGGATCACCTGGGAGGAAGGCTGTTTGTCCGTGCCCGACTTCACCGCCGACGTCAAACGCAGCGCTCGCGTACGCGTGCGCTGCCTCGATCTCGACGGAAACGAAGTCATCCACGAAGCCGAAGGGCTGCGCGCGGTTTGTTTCCAACACGAAATCGATCACCTCGACGGCATCTTGTTCATCGATCGTATCAGCCGCCTGAAGCGCGGAATCTACACAAAAAAGCGTACGAAACAAATCAAACGCGAAACGCCAAGCGACGAAACGGGGCCGGATTTCACGCACGGAGCCACCCGCTGAACGCGTCCGCTTCTCTTCCTCACGCCAGGTTGCGATTGATCTTTCTGGGCACACCGGATTTTGCCGTTCCGACGCTGACACGTCTTGCATCCGACCAACACGAAATCGCGTATGTCGTCAGCCAGCCCGATCGTCCGCGCGGCCGAGGACGCAAAAACTCACCTTCGCCCGTCGCGCAGTTTGCGCTCGACCACGGCTTTCCTCTTTTGCGCCCCGAAAGCGTCAACGACCCGTCGGTGATCGCGACCTTGCGCGCCGCTACACCGGATCTCGGCATCGTGGTGGCCTTCGGGCAATTCCTGCCCAAAGCCGTTCGCGAACTGCCTCGCTGCGGTTACATGATCAACGGCCACGCAAGCCTCCTGCCGAAATATCGTGGCGCAGCACCCATTCAGCATGCCTTGCTTCACGGCGAAACGGAAACCGGCGTTTCCATCATGCGCGTCGAAAAGGCAATGGATGCCGGTGCAGTGGCCTTCACGCAACGGCTTGCAATTCTTCCGGAAGAAAACGCCGAAGAACTATCGACACGATTAAGTGTCGCTTGCGCCACTGCGATTGCCGAGGCCGTGCAACGCATCGCAAACCGACAGATCGTGTGGCAAGAGCAAGACGCTACACAAGCGAGTTTTGCTCCCAAGATCGAAAAGGCCGACGCCGTCCTCGACTGGCAGCGTCCTGCACGCGAACTCGTCCACCAAATTCGAGGCCTTGCTCCCAAGCCAGGTGCCGTCACCGATTGGCAAGGCGAGCCGCTACGCATCCTCGGCGCGCGCGCTCTCGAAGGCGACGTTGCGCTTGCACCGGGAACGCTGCACTACGAAAATCAGCAATTGCGAATCGCAACGGCTTCGGGATGGCTCGTTCCGACGGTGCTTCAGCGTGCGGGCGGCAACGCCATGCCGACGGAAGCCTTCCTGCGCGGGCATACACTTCCGGAGGACGGGCGACTCGGCGAACGGAGCGACGCACCGCATGCTTCGAGCAGGATTGCACCTTGAGCCCGCCGCCCACCACAAAATCGAAACGTCGTGCGCACGGACGCACCGCGCCGCGTAGCAATCGCGTCGATGCACCGACGCAAGCGCGCTTGCTTGCCGTGCGCATCCTGGAACGCGTCGAACGCGCAGGCGCATACGCCGATCTCACGCTACACAGCGCGCTGGCGCAAACGGATCTTTCGGCGCGGGATCGCGCACTCGTGACGGATCTCGTCTATGGCACGCTGCGCTGGCGTGGACGTCTTGATTTCGCGCTCGCGCAAGCGCTGCATCCTGCACTCGACACGCTCGAACCGCTCGTTGCTACCACCCTACGCTTAGGTGCGTATCAAATTCTTTTTTGCGACCGCATTCCCGATACTGCTGCCGTCGATCAATCGGTGCGCTGCATGCGCGCGGCAGGAATCGAACGCGCAACCGGCCTCGTGAATGCCGTGTTGCGCAAACTGATCGCCAAACGAGAACAAATCACGTTTCCGGATTTTGCAGCAGATCCCGTTGCTCATCTCACCCACGCGCTTTCTTTACCGCCGTGGATCGCCGTGCGCTGGATCGAAATTTTTGGAGCCGATGAGGCGCTCGCGCTTGCCCACGCAAGCAATGGCGTACCACCGCTCACGATTCGCACCAACCCTCAACGGACCACCTGCGATGCACTGCTTGCCGATTTGCGCACGCGCTACGAAGGCGCAGAGAACGCAAAAAAGTGTCACTATGCACATCTCGGCATCGTGCTCGATCACGCCGGTGCCCTCGGACACGATCCCGCCTTCCTCGATGGCCGCTTCTCGATCCAAGACGAAGCCTCACAGCTCGTCGTGACGATGCTCGATCCACAACCCGGCGAAACCGTCCTCGATACTTGCGCCGCGCCCGGGACCAAAACCGCAGCCATCTCCGAACTGATCGGCGAAACGGGGCATGTGCTCGCGCTCGACCGCCACGCTCGTCGGCTCGAACTTGTGACGCGCAACGCACGGCGCCTTGACTTACACAATATCGAGACAGTCGTGCGCGATGCCACGCTCGCACTCGGCGATCTTTGCCAGGAACCACCTTGGCAGCCAGCCTTCGATCGCGTCTTGGTCGATGCACCGTGTTCGGGTCTTGGCACACTGCGCCGCAATCCCGACGCACGCTGGCGCATCCAAGCGGACGATTCCGCCAAGCTCGCCAAAGTCCAAGCCGCGATCTTGCGCCAGGCAGCAGAATGTTTGAAGCCGGGCGGCGTCTTGGTTTACAGTACGTGCACCGTGCTGCCCGAAGAAAACGACGCCGTCGTCGGTGCGTTTCTCGACGAGCACCATGAGTTTCGCATCTGTCCGCGCGAAGAGTTGCCAACCGCACTGCACGATCTCGTCGACGATGCCGGTTGGCTCCGCTGCTTGCCGCATCGTCACGGCATGGACGGCTTTTGCGCAGTGCGCTTGCAACGGAGATCAAAATGAGTTCGCGTCCGATCCGCATCGCCCCGTCCCTTCTTTCGGCTGACTTTTCCAAACTCGGCGAAGAGTTGCGCACCGTCGAAAACGCGGGCGCCGACTGGATCCACGTCGACGTGATGGACGGACGTTTCGTGCCCAACATCACGCTCGGGCCTTTCATCGTCGGTGCCGCACGGCGTTCGACGAATTTGCCGCTCGATGTACATCTGATGATCGAGGAACCGGAACGCTACGTCGAAGCTTTTGCCAAGGCCGGCGCTGCGACGATCGGCGTGCACGTCGAAGCTTGCCGTCATCTACACCGAAATTTGTCACAAATTCGCGAGCTCGGTGCGCGCGCCTGCGCGGTGCTCAACCCCGCCACGCCCGCGCAGGCCGTCGAAAGCGTGCTCGACAACCTCGATCAAATCCTGGTCATGACCGTGAACCCCGGCTTCGGAGGTCAACGCTTCATCGAAAGCGTACTGCCCAAAATCGCGCAACTCCGACGCTGGATCGACGAACGACAACTCGCGATCGATCTCGAAGTCGACGGCGGCATCACGCCGGACACCATCGCCAAGGCCGCAAGCGCAGGCGCCAACGTCTTCGTCGCAGGCACGGCCGTCTTCGGTGCATCCGACTACGCCACCGCGATCACGACACTCAAAACCAAAGCGCTTGCTGCAGTTTCCAACTGAGGGCCTTGGAGCCATTCCGTTTTTCGAGTCTTTTCGCAAACCATGGCTGACGTTTTCCGTCGGTAAGAAACCAACTCGCATGGATAAAGCGGGATTGATCAGAGGCTCCTTCGGCAGGTGTGCGCATTGGCCCATGGACTCGATGGGTGTATTCCGTCGTTGATTTTTGAGTATGGGCGCAGCGCAGCCTGCGCGTGCAGCACGACTGCCTGCGCGTCGTGCGCCGCGCAGGTGTGCGCAAAACGACGGCAAGTACGGTGCGATCCTCGGAGATTCGCAGGGCAGAGCGCGCAAAAAGTTTGTTCGCGCCGTCGCGTGCTGCGCCATGATAGTGCCCGCGAAGTTTGGAGTGTTTCGTGTGCGCATGTGTGGCGTGGGAGGGTGGCATGACCGTTTTTTCGATTCGTGTTCTGGTTCGTGGGCAGAGCGCGTCTTTGGTGTTGCGCGCTTGGTGCAAGTCGAAAGTGAAGTTTCGCTTCCAGCTTGGGCTTGTGCTTTGCATTGGACTTGCGCTGATGACTCTTTCAAGTGTAGCTCAGGCTGCTGGAGCGCGCGCGCTTGCGAAGCCGCTTGCGATTTTGCGCATGACACCGAGTGGCGACAACGTCGAAAGCGAGCGTCAGATTGTGTTTCAATTCAATCGGCCCGTGGTGCCGATCGGTGAGATGGCGCGCAAGAGTGCAGAAATTCCAGTCACGATTACGCCGTCGCTCGATTGCGAATGGCGCTGGCTCGACCCTTCGGCGCTTGCCTGCGAGCTTGGAGAGGGTGCTGCCTTCACGCAGGCGACCGCGTATCGCGTCGTGATGCAGCCGGGCATTCGGGCGGAAGATGGCGCGACGCTAGTCAAAAACTTCGAAGGGCGCTTCAGCGCGCCTCGCCCGGTAGTGACACAACTTTGGTTCGACGAGTGGCTTGCGCCGGGCATGCCGGCGCTGCGACTTTTCACGAATCAACTTGTCGACCGCGATTCGCTCGCGAAGTCGCTTCATTTTGCCTTGCCAAGCGGCGAGCAGGTGCCGGTGGAGTTTTTTGTGCCGGAATGGATGCAGGGTGAAGCGGCGCGCAGTGATGATTTCTTTTTGCGTCCGCAACGGGAGTTGCCGCATGGCATGCGCGTTTCATTGCGTGTTCAACCTGGAATCAAGTCGCTTGCGGGCCCACGGCGCGGTGCCGAGAAGCGCACCGTGCTCGAGTTCGACACTTTGCCCAAGTTTCGCTTGCTCGGTGTGCGCTGCGACAATCTCGGCGAAGAGGAAGTGGTGCTCAATGCGGGGCAAGCAGCGACACAGGAATGTGATCCTCTTGGCCGTGCGGAACTTTTGTTCAGTGCGCCCGTGGAGACGGTGAAGGTTGCTGCGAGTTTGCGCTTCGATCCGAAACTGACGGGAATCGAAGCCGAGGAGGATCTCTGGGAGTCCGTTGGAGATCGCGCGTATCCGGTCGATCTTGCCGACGGTCGTAAAGTCTACGCACTGCGCTTGCCGTATGGACTTGCGGCGAAGCGAGAATATCGTCTGATTGCCGCCGCAAGCGATCTTCACGATTTGTTCGATCGTGCGCTTGTCGAAAACATCGACTTTCGGTTTCGCACTTCGCATCGCAAGCCAAGGCTCGTTCTGCCCAACGTGGCATCGGTGCTCGAAGCGCAAGTCGAAAGTCATCTTCCTGTCGTGGTGACGAACCTCGATGAGTTGCGCGTCGAGGGGACGAAGCTCACCTCATTGGGAGTGGAGGCATTGCACACAAAAGAGCAGCTGCCGCGCGTCGAAGACGTGGCTTTTTTTCATCCGCTCAAGGTGCGCGAGTGGTTGCAAGGAAAGTCGGGAATTGTGAGCGGGCGCGCCACTGCTTACGTCGGACAAGTGGCTCGGGAGGATCAAGCCTTCGTTTCGATCGTGACACCGTATCATGTTCACGCCAAAGTGGGGCACTACAATACACTTGTTTGGGTCACTGATTTCAAGACAGGAAAACCTGTGAGCGATGCGCGCGTTTCGTTTCTGATGGGGAAGGCGCTCAATCTGTCGGAGCTGCCTGCGCTCGAACACGAAACGCGCACTCAGCGCGACGGAATTGCGATTTTGCCGGGAAGTGAAGTCATTGATCCCAAGCTCGACAAGCTGCGTGAGGGATTCTGGGGCCTGCTGGAAGGCAATGGACTCTTTGTGCGCGTCGAGAAAGATGGCGAACTCGCAGTTTTGCCCGTCCGCGAAAGTTTCGAAGTCGACGCAAAAGAGAGCGCGGGAGGCTATGTCTCGAATTACCCCAATCCAAAGTACGGACATCTCGTGGCCTGGGGGACGACAGCACAAGGGATTTATCGCGCAGGCGACACGATTCAGTACAAGTTTTATGTGCGCAACAATGCAAACGAGCGCTTGAGCCGCGCGCCGCAGAGCGGCTATGACCTCACGGTTTATGACCCGAAAGAGGAAGCGGTTTGCGAAGTCAAAGGGCTGACACTGAACGATGTCGGGTCTTCTTCGGGTGAGTGTGCAGTGCCGTCGACGGGAGCTGTGGGTTGGTATCGCTTCGTGCTCAAGGCTTCCTTTTTGCCTGAGCAGGACGATCTGACACCAATGAGTGTTCTCGTAAGCGATTTTACTCCGTCGCCGTTTCGGGTGAAGGCCGATCTTGCGGGGCGACTCTTTCACGAAGGTGAAAAGGCAAATGTTGCCACGAGTGCGACCTTGCATGCGGGTGGCCCGTATGCCGATGCGCCGGTGCGCATCACGGCGACGCTCGCTCACGAAGTGTTCTCTTCGCCCGATCCGCGCGCGAAAGATTTTTCATTCGACGTCGGGCCGTGGGGGGAATCGGAAACCGTGCATCAATCCGAAGCCGTGCTCGACACTGACGGAAAACTCGAGAGCGAGTTTGCAATTCATTCCGAAAAGATTTTGTATGGCGAGTTGCAAGTCGAAAGTGCGGTGCGCGACGATCGCGGGCGCTCTATCGCGGGACGTGCAAAGGCGGTCTTTGCGGCGCGCGATCGCTATGTGGGGCTACACCAAGATGCGTGGCTCATGCAGAGTGGACGCAGCGAAGAAGTGCGTGCGATCGTGACCGATGAAAAAGGAAATCCTGTCGCGGACGTGCCGATCGAAGTCGCGATCGAGCGCGACGAAGTCAAAGCTTCGCGCGTCAAAAGCTCGGGCAATGCGTATCTCACCAAGTACATCCATGAATGGAAACCCGTGGCGGCGTGTGCACTTGTCTCGGCAACCGAAGGCGTGGCGTGCCGTTTTGTGCCGGATCGCGCCGGCGAATATCGCATGCGTGCCAAAATCCAAGATACGCAAAATAAAGAAGTGTCATCGGAAATTGCGAGCTATGCGCTTGGGAAAGGGCGCGTGCTCTGGGAAGAGTCGCCGGGGGATTTTTTGCCACTTCGCGTGGAGACCGGTTCGCTGCAGGTCGGCGACACGGCGCGGCTTTTTGTAAAAAATCCATTTCCGGGCGCAAAGGCACTGGTCACGATCGAGCGCTACGGCGTCATCAAGAGCTGGGTGACGACGCTGCGTTCGAATCTCGAAGTGATCGAGTTTCCGATCGAGCCCGATTTCGTTCCGGGCTTTTATGCGTCGGTGGTCGTGATGTCGCCGCGTGTGCAGACGCCACCCGAGGCAGGACAAGTCGATCTTGGCAAGCCGGCGTTTCGCATGGGGTATGCGCGAATCGAGGTGCGCGATTTTTATAAACAGATCGATGTGACCGTGACGCCGGGGAAGAAGGGATACAAGCCACGCGAAAAAGTGTCGGTCGAAATCGCTGCAAGAACGAAACAAGGCAAAGTGCCTCAAGGGATGGAATTTGCAGTGACGGTGCTCGATGAATCGGTACTCGATCTTTTGTTGCAGGGCGTCGATACCTTTGATCCGAGCAAGGGACTCAACGGTTTTGATTCGCTCGACGTGCGCAATCTCAATTTGATTAAGCAATTGGTGGGTCTGCAGAAGTTCGAGAAGAAGGGCGCGAGCCCGGGTGGCGACGGTGGGCTCAATCCGAGACTACGCAGTTTGTTCAAGTTCGTGAGCTACTGGAATCCGTCGCTGCGTCCAGATGCGAAGGGGCGCGCAAAGATCGAGTTCGAGGTGCCCGACAATCTGACGGGTTGGCGCGTGCTCGTGCTGGCGGTGACGCCGGAAGATCGGCTTGGTCTTGGGTATGCGAATTTTGTCGTGAATGCGCTGACGGAACTTCGTCCGGCGTTACCCAATCAAGTGACGGAGGGGGATCGTTTCGAGGCGCGCTTTACGGTTTTCAATCGCGCGGATGTGAGCCGCGAGATTCAGGTGACGGCGAGTGCCAAGGGCGCGGTCGTCGGTGCGCCGCAAGTTTCGAAAACGGTGCGCGTTGCATCCTTTAAGCGCGCGGTCGTGGGCCTGCCGATCGAAGCTGGCGCCAAGGGCAAGATGCAGCTTCGCGTGCGGGCCGGCGATGCGCTCGATGCCGATGCGCTCGAACTGCCGCTCGTGGTCAACCCCGCGCACGCAATCGAATCGAGCGCCAGTTTTGCAACGACGACACAAGATCGTGTCGAAGAAAACATCCAGTTTCCCGAGAACCTGCGCACCGATGCGGGACGCGTGAGTCTCACGCTGAGTCCGACGGTGCTGGGAGATCTCGACGGTGCGTTCGAATACCTGCGTGATTATCCGTATGCGTGCTGGGAGCAGCGTCTCTCGAAGGGAGTGCTGGCGGCACATTTTTTGGGTTTGCGCGCGCATTTGCCGGATACTCTCGCTTGGCCGGATGCCGAGGCACAAATCAAGCAGTTGCTTGCGGATGCGGCGGACTTCCAGGCTCCCGACGGTGGAATGGTGTACTGGGTGCCGCGATCGGAGTTCGTGAGTCCGTATCTCAGCGCTTACACGGCACTTGCATTCACCTGGCTGCGCGACGATGGCTTTGTGATTCCTGCGTCGGTGGAAGCGAAGCTGCACCCGTATCTGCTCAAACTCTTACGGACGGATGTTTTCCCAGGTTTCTACAACGATGGAATGGAGTCGAGCGTGCGCGCCGTTGCGCTTGCAGCGCTTGCACGCTCGGGCAAGCTGACACTTTCCGATGTTGAGCGCTATCGCACTCATGTGTCGCGCATGGATCTCTTTGGCAAAGCGCATTATTTGCAGGCTCTCACGCAACTCAAGACGAGTGTCGATTGGCAAAACGAAGTGAGTACGCAAATCTTGGAGCATGCCGATCTTTCGGGCGGAAAATTGAATTTCACCGAAAAACTCGACACGATTTTTTCGCAAATCTTGCATTCGGATACGCGCACCCAGTGCGCGATCTTGAGTGCCTTCGTGAAGCGCGAGCAAGCGGGTGTGCCAGCACCTGGCACCGAGGGTTATGCGACGAAACTCGTGCGTGCGATTTCGGCGCGGCGCAAGCAAAAGTCGCATTGGCAAAACACGCAGGAAAATCTTTTCTGCATGAATGCGTTCCTCGATTACAGCCGGCAGTACGAGACGGATACTCCCAACTTCACTGCACGCAGTTTCTTCGACGACAAACCGCTCGGTGAAGCGAGATTCACGAGCTTCCGAGAAGTGCCGCAAACATTCGACTACACGATTTCCGACGGTGATGCAGGGCGCAAGGCAAAGCTACGCATCGAGCGTAGCGGTGTCGGGCGCTTGTATGCCTTCACGCGGCTTTTCTTCGCACCGAAGGTGCTCAAGCCAGATCCGATCAACGCTGGCATTGAATTACGCAAGGAAGTGTATGTCGAGCGCGATGGCAAATGGGTTCTGCTCGCGAGCCCGATGCAAATCCAGCGTGGCGATTTGGTGCGCGTGGATCTCTTCCTTGCGATTCCGTCCGCGCGCAACTTCGTCGTGGTTCGAGATCCGATCCCCGGCGGTCTCGAACCCGTGAATCGCGATCTTGCAACGAGTTCGCAAGTCGATGCCGATCAGGAAAGTGCGGGGTATCCGTCGGATTCATTCTACTTCCGCTACACCGATTGGCGTTCCTTCGATCTGAGTTTTTACGGCTTCTATCATCGCGAGTTGCGCCACGATTCGGTGCGTTTCTATTCGGAGTATCTGCATCCCGGGCGCTATCACCTTTCGTATGTGGCGCAGGCGATCGCGCCGGGCACGTTCCAAATGTTGCCGGCACATGCGGAAGAAATGTACGACGCCGATGTCTTTGGTCAGACGGCGCCGGGCGTGCTCGAAGTGCGCGACTCCGACGATGCCGAGAGCGCAAGCAGCGCGAGAAACGCAGGAGACTCGGATCCATTTCATTTTTCGAGTACTTTTGCAAACCGGGGTTGAGGCTTTCCGTCGGTGGGAAATCCACCAACCTGCATCAAGCAGAATTCGTCCGAGGTTCCTTAAGCGATGTCGCGCGCGTGGTTTTGCAGGCAAAGAGGGCGACTCGCGTTTTGCGTGTTCGCCGCAGCGAGTTTCGGGCTGGCGTTCGCAACGGAGTGCTCGCTCGTCGCGTTACCCGATGCGCTGTCGTCGGTGACGCGCATCGCCGAGCGGGCACGAATCGTCGATCGTTCCGGTAACACCGTTTCGTTTAGCTATCAAAATCGCTGGAACAGCGACGAGCAAGTCGCTCTGCATGAGATGCCGCAGCCGTTGCGAGATGCTTTCGTGCTCGCCGAAGATCGACGCTTCTTTGCGCATCGCGGCGTTGATTGGCGTGCGCGTCTGAGCGCGTTTGCGCAAAATCTGAAGGCGCGGCGCGTGGTGCGAGGCGGCAGTACGATTTCCGAGCAAGTCGTGCGCATTTTGCATCCGCGCCCACGCACGTTTTGGTCGCGCTGGGTCGAGGGATTCGAAGCCGTACAACTCGAACGTCGCTTCGCCAAGGCTGAGATTCTCGAGTTCTATCTCAATCAAGTACCCTACGCAAATCAGCGTCGCGGCGTTGCGCAAGCGTCACGTTTTTACTTCGATCGCGATCTTGCGACGCTCAATCTTCGAGAAATGCTGGCGCTTGCTGTGCTCGTGCGCAGCCCAAGCCGGCTCGATTTGCGGCGCAATCCACAAGGCGTAGCGCGTGCCAGTGCAGATCTCGTCGTGCAGATGCAAACGCACGGCATGCTTTCGCCACAAGACGTAGTGCACTTTGCAGAGCAAACGATCGAGCTTCGTGAGCCCGATCTCGAAGTTGCGGCGCCGCACTTCGTGATGTTTGTGCGGGCTCATCTTCCGTCGGAGATCGCACACCGTTCTCCGCTACGCACGACGCTCGATGGCGCCTTGCAATCGACGATTCAAAAGTTGCTCGACGAAAAGGTGCGCGCGCTTGCGCCGCAACAAGTTTCGCGAGCGGCGGCACTTGTGCTCGACCATCGCACAAACGAAGTGCTGGCCTGGGTGAATGCCGGCGAATTTTCGCCCGAGCGAGAGGGCAGCATGATCGATGCCGTGGTGACGCCGCGCCAGCCCGGTTCGACGCTCAAGCCTTTCTTGTATGCACTCGCGATGGAGGCGCACAACTTTACGGCAGCGACACTTCTCGATGACAGTCCGCTCGTGCTTCCGGTCGGACAAGGTTTGCATTCGTTTCGCAATTACAGTCGTGTGTATCGCGGACCGATTCGTTTGCGTGAAGCGCTCGGCAATTCGCTCAATGTTCCGGCGGTGCGCACGAATATGACGCTCGCTCCCGGTGAGTTTCACGCTTTCTTGAAGAAGCTTGGTTTTGCGAGCCTTGCGCGCCCTGCGTCGACATACGGGGAAGGGCTTGCGCTTGGAAACGGAGAAGTGACGCTGCACGAGTTGGTTTCGGCCTATGCGGTGCTTGCGCGTGGCGGAGTGGCGACGCCACTGCATTGGTGGACAGAGCAAAACGGGATCGCATCCGACACGAAAACGAGACGGATTCTTTCCGACGAAGTGACGTCGATCGTGGCCGATATTTTGGCGGATCCCGAGGCACGCGCACTCGAATTTGGGCGCGGTGGCGTGCTCGAGTTTCCGGTAGAAACAGCGGTCAAGACGGGCACTTCGGATGATTACCGTGACGCTTGGGCGCTTGGCTTTTCGGATCGCTACACCGTCGGTGTGTGGATGGGGAATTTCGATCGTTCTCCGATGCGTGGCGTGTCG
>JADFDR010000079.1 GCA_018262735.1 Geobacter sp. | reverse complement strand
AAAAAACTCGTTGCAGATTTGCAAGCCGTGCGCAGCGGTGGCAGAACGATCGTCGTCGTCACGCACGATCTCACACACTGCCTCGAACTCGCCGATCGTGTCCTGATCTTGGTACGCGGCCAAATTGCCGACGCGTTTTCGTGTAGGTCTCTTTCGCTGGCGGATCTCGAGAGTCAGTATCTCTCCGCAGTCGGAGACTTACGATGAATGTCTTCGTCGCGGTCCTGTGGAAAGATCTCGTTTGCGAATGGCGCAGCCGCGATCGTGTCGTAGCCATGCTCGTATTCTCGCTGCTCGTCGTGATGATCTTCCACTTCGCTTTGCCAAGCGACGTAGCCGCCGAAAACCAGGCGAGTCTCCCAGGGCTACTCTGGATTGCGTATGTCTTTGCAGCCCTGCTCGGCCTCAATCGTTCGTTTGCACTCGAACTCGAAAACGATGCTCTCTCCGCGATGGCTCTCGCCCCTGTCGAGCGTGGATGGATTTTTCTCGGAAAAGCTGCCGCCAATTTCATCTTGTTCGGACTCGTGCAAGCAATCACTGCCGCCATCTTCGCACTCGTGTTTCGCATGGGGCTGCTCTCGATCGCACTGCCGCTCATGGGCGTGATCGCGCTCGGATCGCTCGGCATCACGGCGCTCGGGACCCTCTTCGCCGCGATCTCCGTACGCACGCGTTTTCGCGAAATCATGCTGCCTTTGCTTTTGCTGCCGCTCCTCATGCCGGTGTTGATCGGAGCGGTGAGCGCCACGAGCGCGCTCTTGCGTACGGGAAGCACTCCCTTCCACAACATTCAACTTCTGATCGTGACCGATCTCAGCTATCTGATATTTTCCTTCCTCGCTTTCGACCATGTCCTGGATGAATAAACGATGACGCCAGCCCACTCACCCACCCCGCCTTCCCCGTCCGACACCGCACACTGGAGCGAACGTGCGACGGCAGCCGTACTCGTACTACTCTCTTCAGTGTATGCTTGGAGCGTCGCGAGTGCCCCGCTCGATCGCGTGCAAGGTGTAATCCAAAAAATTCTTTATGTTCACGTCCCCTGCGCTTTTGCGGCCTATCTCGGCTTTGCACTCACCGCCCTCTTCGGCGCACTCTATCTCGCAAGGCGCCAAGAAATCTTCGACAAGCTCGCGCTCGCAGCCGCCGAAGTCGGTGTCGTCTTCTGCACTCTCGTGATCATTACCGGTCCGATCTGGGCGCGCGGCACATGGGGAGCCTGGTGGACTTGGGATCCGCGCCTCACGGTGACGTTGTTACTCTGGTTTGTGTATCTCTCCTATTTGATGCTTCGCGCTTTTACCGACGGAGGAGAGCGCACCGCACGCTTTGCTGCCGTGTACGGCATCCTGGGCTTGCTCACGATTCCTCTCAACTACTTCGCAATCGACCTCTTCGGCGGCAGCGCGATGCACCCCGAAAATCTGGAACGCGGCAGCCTTGGCACAGGCATGGGCCTTCCCTTCCTGATAGGCACGCTCACGGCATTTGCCGCATTCGCACATCTTCTGGTGTTACGTGTTCGCGTGGAGTTCTTGCGCCTCGCATGCGCACGCGCTGCGCAGGACCGCGAGGATCTCGAACTCCTCGCAGGTCGCACAACGAAGGAGAACCCACAATGAACTACGCCTTGGCTGCATATCTGGTTGTAATCGGATCCCTCCTCGCCTACCGCATCTGGCTCGGGAGGGAATGCAATTCTTTGCGCAGTTTGTTGGAATCCGAGAAAAAATAACTACGTTCTAAAACTTGGATTGACAAGGCAAATGGGCTCGTTTACATAAGAGCCACTTCCGTTCTGCCGCAAGCTTCCCGGGCAAACTCTGAGGCAAAACTCGCTACCGGATCCATCGGTCTTCGGCGGCATTTTTGCCAAGTTTCCGGATGCCACCCAGGGCTCGGTGGCAACACGAACACCACGCGACGCAGAGCGACGCGCGAAAAACGAAAGGGAGAACGACGAATGGCCAGCATGAAGCGAGGCGTTGGGTATTGCGAGTCTGCGAGTTGCGAAGACTACTCCAAGGGCGTCTTTCTCCTCAACCACGATGACACATTTTATTGTCCACGCTGTCGCCACGCAGGCAAAGTCGAACAAGAGCGCGGCTTTTACACCGGCAGCGCCAACATCTTCAAAGAAGTGCGCGTCGAGTACAACTACGATTCCATTCACAACGTATATCGCGAAACGGCGATCGTACGCGACGAGAGCCTGCTTGGCCGCGGCAACATCTACACCTTGCAGTCGCCTTTGATCAAAACCGAAAAGCGCGCGCTCAAAGTGGCCGAATCCATCCTCGCCAATCTCAATCGCTACCGCGGCATTACGAAGGGCGATGAGATTCCGCGCACGACCGAAATCGTGCTCTCCTTCGATGAACCGCGCGATGTTTTCAAAGCCAAACTTCTCGACCTCAGCCAAGAATGGGCCGCAAGTGGCCTGCAAGAAATGGATCGTTCTGCGCTGGCAAGCGGCGCGGCAGGCTCGGCGGAAGCCCAAGCTTAAACACAGATTTGTGTTATTCCGTTCTCGAAAATCTCACGCCGTTCTGCTTCATGAAGCTTCATGCATGTGGTGGTGTTCCCCACCGACGGAC
This sequence comes from Geobacter sp., assembly GCA_018262735.1. Lineage (GTDB taxonomy): Bacteria > Myxococcota_A > UBA9160 > UBA9160 > JADFDR01 > JADFDR01. Next base: position 5,291 of record JADFDR010000079.1, on the reverse strand, counting down.
CGACGGAAAACTTCAGCCCTGGTTTGCGAAAGCACTCGAAAAAGGAAATGGATCAGAGGCTCCTTCGGAAACCCTGGATGCATTTCGTTTTGCGTGCTTTTGCGAATCCGGAGGAGCCTTTCCGTCGGTGGAAAATCAACCCGCATGGAGAAAGCGGAATGAAACAGAGGCTCCCTAATCGAGCAAACGCTCCACGAGTGCTGCGATCGGCTCCTTTTCCCAAACCGGCGTAAACCCACCACCAAAGCGCATACGAAGATCGATCCATGCGCTCTGCGCGATCTCGCGCAGTCCATGATGCTCGCGGCGCACGACCGGCGCAGACGTAGTTTGCAAACCGTCCGCAAGCGGTGCGCGACACCACGGGAAAATCGTCACAGGAAGCGCATTCGTATCGAACCAATCTGCCGCAAGCGTCTCCGTCTGCGCATGCGGCTCCATCCCTTTTCCCGGACGCACTCGGCAGCGATACACCCGCGCGCGATGCGCAAAGAAACCCGTACGCACGTACTCTCCGACGAACGACTCGACGTCGACACAAAGTCCTGTCTCTTCAAAAATTTCGCGACAAAGTCCGTCGCTCGGCGATTCGCCAGAATGCAAACGTCCGCCCGGAAGCTCCCAACCCCAAAGATCGCTACGCGCGCTCAACACAACACCGCGTTCCGAAAGCACGACGCCTTGCACGAGTTCCAGAGGTTCGCGGGTTTTGGAGCGGCGCACGAAAAGGCCGACCCAGGCAATCAGGGTATAGGTGACACAAAGACGGATCAGCCGCGAAACCGAACGGCGCATCCGTTCATTCTACGACTTTGTTGAGCGGGAACTCGACGATGCCCTTGGCGCCAAGAGCTGAGAGTTTCGGAATCAAATCGCGAACCGTACGTTCTTCGACGACGGTGCTCACGTCGACCCATTCCTCTTTCTTCGTGCCCGACTTGGCTTTGGCGAGAGGCGCCACCGTCGGTGTACCCAGTGCAGGCAACACCGCGAGCACCGCATCGAGTCGGCTGAGCGGCACGTTCATCATCAATCCCACGCGACCGGCGGCCGTGATCGTGCCACGCAGCATCAACAAGATATTTTCCATCTTCTCGCGCTTCCACGGATCTTGATAGGCCTCGCGATTGGCAATCAAGCGCGGCGTACTCTCGAGCACGGTGTCGATCACCTTGAGATTGTTCGCACGCAAGCTCGATCCGGTTTCGGTGACATCGACGATCGCATCGGCAAGCACCGGCGGCTTCACTTCCGTCGCACCCCACGAAAATTCGATCTTCGCTTGCACGCCATGCTTCTTGAAATACTGCGCCGCAATGCCAACGACTTCCGTCGCGATGCGCTTGCCTTGGAGATCCTTTGGCGTTCGAAAAGGAGAACCCTCTTTCACCGCAAGCACCCAGCGCACTTTGCCGTAGTTCGGCCACGGTGCCTGCAGATCAGCAAGCTCCTTCACCTTGGCCTTGTTCTCCGTCACCCAGTCGATGCCCGTGATTCCAAGATCCATGACACCCTGTTCGACGTAGCGCGCCATCTCTTGCGCGCGGATCAAAATGCACTCGATTTCCTCGTCGTCGATCTTGGGATAGTAGGAACGACTCGGAAAGTTGATGTTGTAGCCCGCCTTGCGAAACAGACTCGCCGTCGTTTCCTGCAAACTTCCCTTCGGAAGACCCAGCTTCAGCACTTTCGGCTTACTCATTTCGCGTACACCTTTTCGGGATCAAAAATCTGCTCGCCCACTTCGACGAAGCCACCGTTTTCAAGTTTACGATAAAAACAGCTACGCTTTCCTGTGTGACACGCTGCAATGCCAACCTGTTCGATACGCAACAAGATCGCATCCGCGTCGCAATCGGTGTAGATTGCCTTGACGCGCTGCACGTTTCCGCTCTGCTCGCCCTTGTGCCAGAGTTTTTTACGCGAACGACTCCAGTACACGGCCTCGCCTTGTTCAAGCGTGAGCCGCAGCGACTCTTCGTTCATGTACGCGACCATCAGGATGTCTCCCGTCGCGTCATCCACTGCGATCGCTGTCACGAGCCCGCCGGACTTATTGAAATCAATTTGTTTTAGGATGTCTTCCATGGCGGGCGGAGACTACCCGGCGAGGCGAAACCCTGCCAGGACCGGAAGAGCCGCGCGCGACCTCACGCAAGAATACGCTCGATGTTTGCGGCAATTTCCTCGGCCGTCCAAAGCCCCGCGTCGGCAGCCTTCGTCACGCCTTCGTTCATCACGACGCGCATCTCTTTGATCTGTCCGCCGGACAAAAAGAAGAAGCGACCGTTGATCGACTTGGCAGCGTCGCTTGCGAGAAACACGACCATCGGCGAAATGAACTGCGGCCCGATCTCGGCCTCCTTGTTTTGCCCACCAAAAATCGGCAGATCCGACGTCATTCGCGTAAACGCAATGGGCACGATCGCATTGGTGCGAATCCCCGCACGCTCTCCCTCGATCGCAAGGCAACGCGTAAAACCCGCAATTCCCGCTTTCGCCGCGCCATAGTTCGCTTGCCCGAAATTTCCAAGCAGCCCCGAGGTCGATGAAGTGTTGATGATGGACCCGCCTTCCCCGCGCTCTTTCATATGTTGAAACACAGGCTGCGTGACACAGAACGCACCTTTCAAATGCACCGCAATCACGGCATCCCAGGCAGCCTCGTCCATCTTCACAAAAGACTTGTCCCTCAAAATGCCCGCGTTGTTCACGAGGATGTCGATCCGCCCAAAAGTATCGAGTGCGGTCTGCGTGAGCGAGCGAGCGCCCGCCACCGTCGCAACGGAATCGCAATTCGCAACCGCTTCTCCGCCGAGTGCACGAATCTCCTCGACCACATGATCCGCCATCGAACTGCTCGCACCCGTACCATCACGGGCACCTCCAAGATCGTTGACCACGACCTTGGCACCCGCCTTCGCAAGCGCAAGCGCGTGTTGCCGACCAATACCACCACCCGCTCCTGTCACAATGGCGACTTTCCCGTCGACGAGACCCGTTCCATCGGTTTTTGCACAAGCCATGACTGCACCCTCCTGAAAATGCACTTCGCACCAACGCTACACACATCACGCAATCGCGTCCTTCGCTTGCCGTGCCGCGCAGCGCTTTTGCGCATGTGCGTTTCGAAACCAGCGTTTGGGAAATACTTTCCAACCCAAATCAATACTTCCCGTCGGTGTCGAGTCCGCCTGCGCAGAAAGCGGAATGAATCCAAGACTCCTCAAACGAACAAAATCGTGCGCAACACTTCAAAGCGTCGAAACCCAACACCTCGGTAAAGCGCTTCGGCCATCGCGTTTTCACTTACCACCGCAAGCTGTACGTGCGCCGCGCCTGCCGCAAACGCCATCCGACACAATTCGGAAACTCCGGCCCGAGCATAGCCACGACGTCGAAAAGCCGGCCAAGTATAAATGCCTTGCAAAAGCCAACCTTCGGGCTGACGCACATCTGCAAAGCCCACAAATCCGATTTCACCTTGCACTTCAACGACACAAGCATTGGGCAAGCGCCCTGCAACCCACGCACGAAATCCTTCCGGATCCTGATCGTAGGGATCGGGACGACCTTCTTCGGAGAGACTGCCGCGCGCGGCAAAAACGAGCGCATCGAGATCGGCAGCGCAAGCTTTGCGCACGATCGTCTCCGACGGAGAATGCGCCAAAATCGCCTCGCTCTTGAGCAAAGCGTAGTTGCTTTCCGCACGATCCATCAACGCCTCGAAACCAAGAAGTGTCAGACCTGCCCACAGCTTCTCTGCAAGCTTGGGCGTACATTTGAGCAGCCCCGCCCGCAAACGCGTAAAATGCGGCGCAATCACTTCGATCGCTTCTTCCGGAAAATTTCCATCGAGCATCAAGATCGGACGCAGCAAAGCCACACCCAGAATTTCATCGCCACTCCACACCGCCACCACATCCGTATGCGCCTCGCCCGGAAGCGGAGGCACATCAAGATTGCGGACTGCGTTCAAGAGCAAGAGATTCGATTGCGCATCCGCACTCAAATAGTCGAGCGCGAGCGCACGTTCGTGCGCAAGCAACCTCCGAGCCGTCACCCGCTCGCCAACACGCAAAGGACTCGCTCGCAAACCCCAAGCCTTCATTCGCAAAGCCTCATTTGAAATCGCTCCAGACCACCTTGCCTTCTTGCTCCCCCACGATTTTTCGACACGAACTTTTCTTTCTGTTTTTTTCTACATCCATCTTCTTCTCTTCTTCCGCAAAAATCGAAGCCGGACGCCGACGAACCATCTCTCGCACAGCACCGAGCACATTTCGTTCTCGGAATGCGCACGCTCGATCCGCATCAATCCAAATGGCGAACCCCAGCACAGAGGCCCTTGCCCGCTCGATCCTCTCGCGAATCGCACCGCATCGCGCATACGTCACGCACAAAACACGCACACTTCCTTCCAGTATGCACTTCCTGCGCTCAACACCCATGACCTCCCGCACGCCTTTGCTTATCTTCCGGCCCCGGAGGAGCTCATGCTCGAAACCCTGACTCAAGGCTTTACGGCTGCGCAAGAAAAACTGCGTGGCGTTACAAAAATCACGGAAGACAACATCGAAAATGCGCTGCGCGACGTGCGCACGTCGCTGCTCGAAGCGGACGTCGATTTCCTCGTCGTAAAAGATTTTCTTGCGCGCGTGAAGGAACGCACTCTCGGCGAAAAAGTCGAGACTCGTGTGCGCGCCTCCGACGGACGTAAGCTCAAACTCACGCCCGGCCAACACTTCGTCGCGATCTGCGAAGAAGAACTCACGCAGCTCATGGGCCCTGTCGACTCGACGCTGAAGCATGGCGCAAGCGGCATGCTCTCGATTCTGTTGCTCGGCTTGCAAGGCGTCGGCAAAACCACGATCGCTGCAAAACTCGCGCGGCACTTGCAAAAAGAAGGCAGACGTCCCTTGCTCGTCGCCGCCGACATCTACCGACCTGCGGCTGTGTTGCAACTCCAGAAACTCGGCGAGAGCATCGGCGTGCCGGTACATGCCGGCGCGGAAGGAGAACTGCCACCGACGATTTGTGCACACGCCGTCGAGCGGGCCAAGGTTCTCGGTTGCGATGCAATTCTTTTCGATACCGCAGGGCGGCTCGCGCTCGACGACGCGCTCATGCAAGAGCTCGAAGAAATCAAAGCGCGCACCGCGCCCGCAAATACACTCCTCGTCTGTGACGCATTAATGGGTCGCGACGCGATCAACGTCGCGAAGGCATTTCGCGAACGTCTCCCCCTCGACGGACTCATTCTCACCAAGCTCGACGGCGATGCACGCGGC
>JADFDR010000078.1 GCA_018262735.1 Geobacter sp. | reverse complement strand
ACACTTGGCATACGCATGATCACTTGCTTGCGTTGCGGGCCGGACACGCTCGACGGAGTCGAGGCAAACTCAAGCTCGTGCGCAGTTATCGCGCCGCACAACACATTTCAATGTTGCCATGGAATCGCGTTCTTTTTGGGCCTGGCTGCGACGGATTGATTTGCGTTTCCCCCGAAACGGCACGTCGCAACGCAGCGATTCGTGGAGGGCGACCTGTGGTCGGAGTGTTCGGTGCGGTTGATCTTGCACGGTTTGCACCGAAGTTACGCAACCTTGCAACGATGCGTGATTTCGGTTTGATGCCCGAGCACCAAGTGGTGGGAATCGTGGCGCGCGTGCAGCCACACCGTCGCTTCGATCTCTTGCTTGACGCTTGTGAAATTTTATTCCGCGAAAATGCGCAGGCGCGAATGCTCGTGATTGGTCGGGGTACGCGTCGCGAGGAACTGCTCGACGAACCGGCACGTCAGCGTGGCATCGCGGATCGTCTGATTTTGGCAGGCTATCGCAATCAAGATTTTGCAGATGCGTTGCACTGCATCGACGTGTTTACATTCTTGGTGCCGGGCTCCGACGGTACATGTCGCGCCCTGCTGGAAGCGGCGGCATGTGGCATTCCGGCTGTAACGAGTGCGCGCGGTGCGCTCCCCGAAATCGTCGAAGATGGAAAGACGGGCCTGATCGTACCGGAAACGCCGCAGGCGTTGGCGACGGCCTGGCAGCAGTTACTCCAAGATGTGTCACTCCGCACTCGATTCGGCGAAGCTGCACGCGCGCGCGCGCAACAACTCTTTGCGCCACCGCATTATGCCCAAGCGGTAGAGAAACTTTACGAAACGCTACTCGAGCATCACTGAGCAATGCATCGCACGGGCATTTTTCGATGCAGGACGCATTCGCCATCATGCATGCGGACGGATTTTCCACCGACGAAAGTGTTCGCTCTGATTCATTCTGCTTTCTGAAGCGGGTTGATTTTCCACCGACGGAAAGCGTCAATTCGAGTTTGCGCAAATACTCAAAAGGAGCCTCTGATCAATTCCATTTCGAGTATTTTCACAACAAACCATGGCGAATGTTTCCCGTCGGTGAAAAACCAACTCGCATGGAGAAAGCGGGATTGAGCAGAGGCTCCCCCAATGGAATTGGCCAGAGGCTTTCTGTTTGAGAAAAGATTTGCGAAGCGGAATGGATCCGAGGATCCGTTTATAAATTTGCAGTTGTCTGCGGCGCATCGACACCTTGCATCGCTGCGAGTTCTCGATACAAGCCTTCGCGTGCAATCAGTTCGTCATGTGTTCCCATTTGGGAGATCGTGCCGTTTTCGAGTACGACAATTTTGTCGGCATTGCGAATCGTTGATAAGCGATGTGCAATCACGAAGACCGTGCGATTGTGCATCAAGGTTTCGATTGCAGTTTGTACATACTGCTCACTCTTCGAGTCGAGCGAACTCGTGGCTTCGTCAAAGACCAGAATGTCGGGATTTTTGAGCAATGCGCGTGCAATCGTGATGCGTTGGCGTTGCCCGCCGGAAAGCTGACTACCCACTTCGCCGACTTCGGTGTCGTACCCATCGGGTAGGTCTTTCACGAAATTTTCGACATAAGCCTGGCGTGCCGCATTTTTGATTTCTTCGTCGGTGGCATTGGATTTTCCATAACGAATATTGTCGTAGATCGAGCCGGCAAACAAAAACGGTTCTTGCGTAACGACAGCCATGCGATCAAGAAGTGTGTTGCGTTTGATCTTGCGCAAATCGACGCCGTCGATCTGGATGCTGCCTTCCGAGGGATCGTAGAAACGAAGCAAGAGATCGGCGAGCGTGGTTTTGCCAGCACCGGTGCGTCCAACCAAGGCGATCACTTCGCCGGTGCGTACCGTGAGTGAAATATTCTTGAGTACGGGTTGGCGTCCGTAGGAGAAGGAAACATTGTCGAAGGCGATGCTTTCCCGAATTTGTGTGATTTCGATGGCGTTCGATACGTCGGCCATTTCATCCTGGAGATCGAGCAATTCCATGAAGCGCTCCGCTGCGGGAATGCTGTCCATGATGTCGTTCCAGCCTTGCGTCAGTGTTTTCGTCGGACGATAGGCGCCTTGCATCATGATGAAAAACCACGCGATGTCGCCGAGGCTCAGTTGCAAATAGCCGTTGAGCACGAGCACGCCGCCAAACAAGAGGAGCGTGATTGCAGCCGAGTACGAGACGATTTCCGTGATGTTCTTCGAGAGGATGCGACTCATGATCACATGCATCGTGCGTCGGAAAAGCTTTTGGTTTTCGCGCGCAAAGGTTGCGGATTCAATGGCCTCGCCGCGAAATGCTTTGATGACTTTGATGCCGCCGAGGATTTCCATCAGGCGCTGGGCGACGTCGCCGACCTTTTCTTGGCGCTTGAGCGCTCCTTTGCGAATGCGCTTTCCGAAGTAGTTGACGATGCCGATCAGGACGGGTGCCAAGAGGGCACAGGAAAGTGTCAGCTGCCACGAGATGTAGAACATAACGCCAATGCAAACCACGATGCGCAAAACGGATTGGGCGACGTCATCGAAAATGATGCGCAGTGCCCGATAGGCGCGGTCCACATCGCTCAGGAGTCGCGAAAGTGTGTCACCTCGCGTGGTGCTTTGGTGAAATGCCAGCGGCAAGCTGAGTACCTTGTCGCAAATGCCTTGTTGAATATCGAGGCGGATTCGTCCAAGCGTGTATTCAATGAAATAGTCTTTGATGAACGTGGCGATGGGCGCGATCCAGATCACGAGCAGGGCTTTGAGAAAAATTCCGAGGAACCCTTCCTGAATCTGACGGCGCAGTTTCGGCGCGTCGGCAGGATGCGAAATCGCCTCGGTTGCGTCGGCAGTGTGTGCGCGGTTCTGCGGTGTGCCTGCAGTTGCGTCCGCAGAGGAAGTGTCGGCATTCGGGGTTGGAGGATCGGCAGTGGGAGCCGGTGGCGTGTTTTCTGTATCCGAAGAATCGGGAGCAGAAGTATCACTGGGGGGCGTTGATTGCGACGCAGTATCGTGTATGGCCGATTTCGGTTCTGCGGAGGTTTCCTTGTCCGCAGAATGGGACGTCGAACCTGGCAGCTTGATTCCGAAGCGCTCAAGCCCGTCGAAGAGCTTCAATTTTGGGCCCTTGAGCACTGCGGATTGACTCGGGATGACGACCTCGTCGAGCAAGGGCTTTACGAGGTAGTTGCGCAGCGCTTCGGCGCCAGAGGCGATGAGCGTGAAAGCAATGACTGCTGCGATCAGCGCCGAGTAAGGGAAGGCGTAACCTACGAGTCGCCAAAAAACGCGCGCTGTGCTTTGCGAAACGAGGGATTCACGTTTTTGCTTGCTACGTCGTCGGCGCGACCCATCTTCGGATCCACCGTTTTGGGATTCGGGGGGAGGAGTTGCGCCGGAGAATACAGAAATGGGAAGGCCCGTCCGTCGCGAGCGTTAGACGGCCTTCACGACGCGACCGGAGCGCAGGCAGCGTGTGCAGACTTTGATTCGGCGAACCGTTCCTTCGAGGAGCGCATGCGCGCTTTGCAGGTTCGGCCTCCAAACGCGATGCGTTTTGCGATTGGAGTGCGAGACTTTATTGCCTCGTGACGGGGTTTTTCCACAAACTTCACAAGCCCTTGCCATGACCGAACTTCTCCTTGGGTAAACTCGAGCGGCTTTTTAGCCTAAGCCGGGCTGCTCTGCCAGCCCTAAGGCACGATACAACGTGAAACCAAAGGCATGATAGAACGCGAAATGCATGCTGTCGGAGGAGCCTGCCCCACTATGCGTCGGGGCGGCCAAAGCGCAGCGCCGGTTCGTCCGCTTCCTTGCGCAGGATGCGTCCAATCCGGTAGGCGCGTTCGTCCATCGCTTTGAGCCGATCGAGAATGTCTTCCACCTCGGTTTCCGCGACGATCAAAACCATTCCAATTCCGCAGTTGAACACACGAAACATTTCTTCGGTTTGGATCGAGCCAAGTTCTTGGACCAGATCCATCACGGGAAGGCGCGGCCAGCTTTCGGGATCGATGACGGCTTGCACTCCGCTTGGCAGCACGCGCGGAATATTGCCGGGAAAACCGCCACCCGTGATGTGCGCCATGGCATGGAGATTGAAGTCGCGGAGCAGATTCAAGATGGGTTTGACATAAATTCGTGTAGGGGCAAGGAGCGCGCTTGCGAGCGAAGTGTTGAGGCGTTCATTTTCGGCGTGGAGATCGACTTTGCCCGCTGCCACTGCTTCGTCGACGATGCGGCGCACGAGCGAGTAGCCATTGCTGTGAAAGCCGCTCGACGCAAGACCCAGGATGGCATCTCCAGGACGTACGCCACCGCCGTCGATAATGCGCTCGCGCTCGACGACGCCGACACCGAAGCCGACGATTTCGGCTTCGCCTTCCGCGTAGACGCCAGGCATGGTGGCCGTTTCGCCGCCAAGCAGGGCGCAGGCCGAACGCCGACAACCTTCGGCGATGCCACGCAAAACTTCCTTCGCGATCTTCGTTTCGAGCTTGCTCATAGCGAGGTAGTCGAGGAAGACGAGAGGTTCGGCACCCTGCACGATGATGTCGTTGACGACCATCGCTACGCAGTCGATTCCGACGGTGTCATAACGTCCGAGCTGCGCTGCGAGTCGAAGCTTCGTGCCGACACCGTCGGCGCTCGCCACAAAGATTGGGTTTGTATAGCGATCGGGTGCTTTGAATAAGCCGGCAAAACCGCCGATTTTGGAAAGAATTTCCGGACGCTGCGGTGCGGAGCGTGCGATTTCCGCAATGTCGGAGATGAAGCCTTCGTCGTGATCGAGATCGACACCGGCCGCTGCATACGACGGTGCCGTGCGGGCCGCGTCGAAGTCGACGGTGCGCGATCCTGCAGAAGCCTTCGAAGCAGACTTCGCGGAAGTTGTAGAAGAGTCTTTGGATTTTTTTGAGTTGGCCACGGCAGATGGATACGGAAGAAGGGGGCTTGGTGTCAATCGGCCTTTGCACGCGAGTGCTCTTTTGCGCACGACTTTGCCGCAGGCGATGCGGAGGCTGCTAAAGTCGATGCGTGAAAATTTCCGTCACAACTCCTGTTTGGAACAAAACCGAAGCGATTGAGACCGTGATCACGCGGATTTTTGCGACTGCGAATGGCGCAGAGAGGCGAGCGACGTATGCAATCGGAATGTTCGCGACCGACGGTGCAAGTCCGGATCGATGCGTTTCGCTCGTGCAGCACGCGTGCGCACCGGGGATCGAAACGAAGCTCGGATGCCTGCGGCGATCGCAAACAGGGGTGACCGTCGGGAAAGCCGAAGTTTTGTTGTGCTTGCATGCGGGCACTTTTTCTTGCGCAGCGGTGCTTTCGAGCGAGAGTGAAATCGAGCGAAGCGAATGGAGGCGCGACTTGTGTCGCGTAGCGCAATCGCCGTTCGCAATGCAGAAACGTGAAGTGCAGCGATGCGTGTAGAGAATAAAACCACTTCTCCGACGGGAAAAGCAGAGGATGCAGTGCGGCGTGAGTTGCCTTCTTCGGCGTTGCATCGACCGCAAAATCGGCGCAGCCCGTTTCGCCGTTTGTGGATTTACGCGCAGCGCGATCGTGCACTCTATGCGCTCTCGACGTTCACCACGCTTGGCTATATCGCGTGTTTCGTAGCGCTTCCGCTCCTCGTCGGCTGGGCGGTTCAGGGTGTTTCCGATCGACTCGCTGCGCGCGTGATTTTCGAACGGTGCCTGATCCTGTTTGGTGTCACTTTCGTACAAGCTGTGTTGCGCTACTACTCGCGCACGTTCGTATTTTCTGCCGCACGCAACATCGAATATGCATTGCGCAATGATCTCTTCCTGCATCTGCAGCGCTTGCCGCAGTCGTTTTATTTGCGCTGGCGCACCGGCGACATCATGAGTCGCTGTACGAACGATCTCGGTTCGATCCGTTTGCTGCTCGGCCCCGGTCTGCTCAATTTTTTTCAGGTGCCGATCCTCTATCTCGCGGCGTTCGTGGTCATGCTGCATATCGATCCCAAGCTCACGGTCCTGAGTTTGTTTCCATATCCACTTTTCATTTTTCTCGCGTCGCTCTATGGAAAATCGATGCATCGCTGGAGCTTGCTTTCGCAGCAAGCGCTCTCGGATCTTTCGAGTTTCTTGCAAGAGCGCATCGCGGGAATCGCCGTGCTGAAGGCGTATGCAATGGAAGAGAGCAGTGCGGCGAATTTCGAGCGATGGAATCAAGAGCTTTTCCGACGGCAAATGCGGCTCGTGGAAGTGAATGCAATCTTGCCGGCGCTTGCAGGGTTACTCCCGGCGCTCGGCATGTTGATCGTGTTCTTCGTCGGTGGCAATGCCGTGGCGCAAGGCAAATTGCCTCTTTCGGCATTCTTTAGTTTCGCACTCTATGCCTACAGCCTTACGTTTCCGACGATCCTGCTTGGCTGGGTGCTTGCGCTTTTGCAACGTGGTGCGGCTTCGATGCAGCGTTTGGATGAGATTTTTGACGAAGCACCGTCGATCGCGGACGCGCCGCACGTCGAGCCCATCGATTCGATTCGCGGGGCGATCGAATTCAAGAATTTTACGTTTCGTTATCCGGACTCATCGCGCAAACCTGCGTTGCAAAATGTTTCGCTCACGATTCCAGCGGGATCGACACTTGGAATTGTCGGGCCGGTTGGTTCGGGAAAAACGACGCTGGCTTCGGTGATTCCGCGCCTCTACGAAGTGGAAGCAGGACAAGTGTTTATCGACGGTATCGACATTTTGCATATTCCGTTGCATACGCTGCGTTCGCATATCGCGATGGTGCCGCAGGATGCGTTCCTGTTTTCCATGACGCTTGGCGAGAACATTGCCTACGGACTTGCCGTCGACGACGAGGAAAAAATTCGTCAGGCCGCCGATCGCGCACAACTCAGCAAAGACGTGCACGATTTTCCAGAGGGCTATCGCACGGTCGTGGGAGAGCGCGGGATCATGCTCTCCGGTGGTCAGCGTCAGCGCGCTGCACTGGCGCGCGCGCTTGCACTCGAGCCGCGCATTTTGATTCTCGACGATACACTTTCTGCTGTCGATGCCGAGACGGAAGCCGCCATTCAAAAGCAACTTGCCGAAGTGTTTCGCGGACGCACCGTGGTGATGGTTGCGTCGCGCGTCAACGCTGTGCGACACGCCGATTGCATCGTGGTGCTTGAGGAAGGGCGTGTGGTGGAACAAGGAACGCATGCGGAGTTGCTCGCAAAAAATGGTCTGTATGCACGCCTTGCGCACGCACAAGAACTCGAAGCGAAACTGGCGGAGTCCGAGCCGTGAATCACTCCGATCCTTCCTCGAAGAAAGTGCGACACTCTTTTGAGTCGGAAGCTGCGTCTGCGGTGCGCGCTGCGGAATCGGAGCAATCGACGGAGGCAGAAGCCGTGCGCGAAATGCGCACGAGTGCCGAGCTGCTGCATGAGGAAGAAAATCTCGGGAAAGTCTATGACACCAAACTGATGTTTCGACTTGGGCAATATGCGGTGCGCTATCGAGGGCTTTTTGCGGGAACGATTTTGCTGGCCGTGCCGATCTTCGTGCTTGAAATTGCGCCGGCGTGGCTGGTCAAGACGGGAATCGATCGCATTATGCTGCCGGGGCAGAAAGTCGTGAAGCTTTGGCAGGAGCCGGCCTGGCTTGCGCGCATGATCGATGGCCCTGCAGGCATTTCGGGGCTGGCATGGCTGGCGTGCTTGTATCTGGGAGTGGTCGTACTCGGCGCGTTCTTGCAGTATTGCCAATTGATTCTGCTTTCGCGCACGGGGCAGCTCGTGGTGCGCGATCTACGCAAAGATGTGTTTTTACACATCACGCGCTTGCCGATGCAGTTTTTTGATCGCTTTCCGGTCGGGCGCCTGGTGACGCGAGCCTCCAACGACACCGAAAACATCGCCGAGATGTTTTCCGGCGGAGTGGTGC
>JADFDR010000077.1 GCA_018262735.1 Geobacter sp. | reverse complement strand
TCGTGCCGGGCGAAAGAAGATCACTTCGCCACCGACACTGCGCAATGCATCGAAGGCGGTGTCGTCTGCGGCAAGCGATCCGAAGCGATCGCAGAGCAGGCGCACGCGAACGCCTTCGCGCGCTTTGCGAGCGAGAAGATCAAGGAAGCGCAGTCCCGTTGCGTCGGTGCGGAAGATATACACTTCGAGTTCGATACGGTTTTGCGCGCGCTCGATCTCGTCCAGCATCGCGGTCAGGCCATCTCGACCCCACGAAAAAAGTTCGACGCGATTTCCCTCGGTGACCGTGATCTCGCCACGCCGGATCAGGTTTTTGATTGGGCTCGGAAGACGCGCGAATCCGTGACGACGCAGCGCCGCACGCAGTGCTGCGCGTCTCGATTCGAATCGACGCAAGGGGGCAATGCGCTTTGCGATCAGTCTTCCTTCATCAAGGTGCGAATGTACGCGTATCCGTCTTTGAGTTCTTCTGCGACTTCCTTGGCGGTATCGCGAAGCTCACGCAGGGAACTCTCCGAGCGTCGTCCGACGGCTTTGGTTTCGGCTTCGACATGATGCCACTTTTTTTCGAGGCGTTCCCATTCGTCGCGCGCATCGGCTTGGAGCAGATGGAGTCGCACGCGAAGTTCGTCGCGTGTTTGTCGCAGGGATTCGATGTTGCTCGCAAGGTCGTCGAGAATGTCCGGCACAGAGGTCTCCTTCTTTTGGGTTCGAGTGCGATTGGTATTCGGCGTCGAATCCAATCCTTTTCTTTTCCCAGATTTTGCATGTGTCGTGCCAAGAACTTTGAGTGTAGAATTTTCGTCGTTGCGAGTTTTGAAATGTGCTGAGAGAATCGCAAACCAGGTCGTTTCTGGCGTGGGTGCATGCAGCGACGTAGCAAAACGAGTCGCGCGCGAAGACGATGCAAAAAACAGCGAGTAAAACACGGGCAAAGGAGAAGTGCGGTGCGAGACGCAAGCGCAGAGAATTCGACGGATCGAGACAAAACGCAACATCCTTGCAACGTGAACAAGTTGGATCGTGCTTGCAAACCGCACGCGCTGCGCCAAATGGCCCTGGTGGTTGCGGGGCTTGGCTGGATCGCGGTGTCGAGCGTGACACATGCAAGTGACGCAAAGCCTGCGCCGCAGACCACGCGAAGTGCGATGCACGAAATTTACGGCACGCTTTCGACCGCGTTTCGTTTGAGTTTGAACGAAGCCGATTTTGGAAATCCGGCGAAGCGAAAAGAGATCAACAAGGCGTTGAAGGCGCTTTCGGAGAGCGCCGCGTCGCTGCGCGATCATGAGCAGCAGCTCGGTGTCGACGACGATTATTTGCGTCGCTCGCTTGCCGACGACGCGCGCGAAGCATGGCTTGCTTACGAACGGGGACACTACGAAGAGTCGCGCTTTCTTTTGTACGGCATGACCGAGAACTGCATTTCGTGCCATTCGAAGCGCCCCGACGATACCGACTTTGATCTGGCCAAGAATTTCGAGAAGGATTTGCGCAAGGCCGACGTGTTGCTCGAAGATCGCGCACGCATCGAAACCGCGACGCGTCAATTCGACACCGCACTCAATACCTATGAAGAAATGTTTCGCGCGCAGACGATGACGGCGGCGCAAATCGAACTCAGCGGTGCGCTGCTGCGCTATTTGAAACTTGCGCTGCGCGTCAAGCGCGATCCCGGGCGTGCGATCGCGACACTTCAAAGTTTCGCAAAGCGTGAAGATGTGCCGCGCTATTTGCGAAACCATGTCTCCAAGTGGATCTCGTCGCTCGAAGAAGTTCGCAAGCCAAGCTCCGAATCGAATCTTTTGAAGGCAGGGGAGGCGCTGATGAAGAAGGCAAGCCAGCAAAGCCAATTCCCCGAAGATCCCGATAGTTTCGTGTACTACATCGAAGCGTCGGGGGTCTTGCATCGCTACGTCGAATCGAAGCCGACACAAAAAGCGGATCTTGCAAAGGCGTTCTTCTTGCTCGGTGTTGCGGAGTCGCACATTGGATATTCCTACTGGCTCTCCGAGACGGATCACTTCCTTGAGACTGCGATCCGAGTCGACCCGCACGGCCCGTATGCCGAGAAGGCCTACACTTATCTGGAATCGTTCACCTATGCCGGTTGGACGGGATCCGGGGGCGAGCAAATTCCGGAGGATGTTAAAGCGCACCTCGACGAATTGCGCACCTTGATCGATCAGCCCGCGAAGAAGAAGCAGTAAGGGAACCTCGGCTTCATTTCGTTTTCGAGTCTTTTCGCAAACCAGGATGGATGATTTCCGTCGGTGGAAAACCAACTCGCATTGTGAAAGCCAGATGCATCCGAGGCGCTCAAGCAAAGCCGCGATCGCGCGGGCGCAACAGCTCGTTTGAAGTCGCTTCGCAGAATCGAACGGAGACGGTCGAAACGGGCAGGAAAGTCGCTCTGCGCCCATGTCTCGTCCGTGAGCCTCGAGAGGCCGCGATTCATTCTTCATTTTTGCGCCCGCCGATCCGATGCAGGACAGGCTGCACGTCGTGTATCGACCTGCGGCAGGCGTGTTCGTGCAGGATGCCTTTCTACGCCAACGCTTCATCCCCTTCGTCGATTCGCGAGTTGCCCATGGTTCAACAGCCTAAGAAGTCTTCGCTTCGCTCGGGCGGAATGTCCACCCAAGTTGTCATTGGAGTTGCGGCGGTTTTGCTGCTCGTTTTTTTCCTGGTTCAGTTTGCCTTCAATCAAAGCAACCGGAAGAAGATCGAAGAAATTCGCAGCGGCTATGTGAGCACCTTTCGCTTGTTTCAAAGAATGGAAATCGATTTCCACGAAGCGGAAGACGGCTTGAACAGCACCATCGCGCTGAAGGAAGAACGTTTTTTAAGCGAGGCCGATACCTATCGCGATGATTTTCTTGCGCTCGTGAAGGAAGGATCGGAAATCGAAACGATCGAAGCGGCGCATCTCAAAGAATTGCGCGACGACTTTCTTGCCTTCTACGAAGAAGGGCGCGCGGTTGCAGAGCTGTCTCTTCAAAAGACGCAACCCGAAGATTTTGCGGCACGAATGACTGCGCGAGAGGAACGCGGAGCGCATCTGGAAGAAACGCTTACGAAGGGAACGGAAGAGCAATATGCCCGACTTCTTGAAGCGCTGACGCAAGTGGATCGTTTGCAGCAAATCTCGATGATCGTGGTTTTGGCGCTCACGATTTTGATGGGACTCTCGATCGGTTGGATTGCGTTCTCGCGGTTGCGCGCGACGAATCGACGACTTGTCGAGGGAGCGCAAGTCGCGTCGCATGTTGCCAAGGGTGACGCGACACAATCTTTTGACATTTCGATTCAAGACGAGCTTGGCAATCTCATGGCTTCGGTCAACGAGATCGTTTTGTACTTGAACGAGATGGCGGGTGTGGCGGATCGCATTGCGGCCGGCGATTTGACGGCGCAGGTCGAGGTGCGCTCGTCGGAAGATCGTTTCGGTAACGCATTTCAGAGTATGACGCGCACACTGCGTGGCCTGATGTCGGATATTCGAAACAGTTCGCAGCGTGTTGCAACTTCGACGGAACAGATTTCGATTTCCGTTTTGCAAATGGCCAAGGGTGCAGAAGAGCAAAACCAGCTTACCGAAGAAACTTCGGTGAGCATGGTCGAGATGGCAGGGCAGATCGAGAGTGTTTCGCAGTCGGCGCAGTCGCTTGCGACGAATGCGGACGAAACCGCCGCTGCCGTCGAAGAAATGAGTACGTCGATGGGCAAGGTGGCGAAGATCGTGAACGAGATGCTCGCTTCCGTTTCGGAGACGACGCACGTCATGCGAACGATCACCGACTCGGTGAAGTCCGTTGCCGAACAAGCCAAAGAAATCGACCGTGTTTCGCAAGAAGCCGCGACGTATGCGGTCGACGGTGGCCAAGAGCTTTCGAAGGTGATTTATGGCATCGGCGAGCGCGGTCGTGAGATCGCGCGCATCGTGCAAGTGATGGAACAAATTGCGGATCAGACCAATTTGCTTGCGCTCAATGCGGCGATCGAGGCGGCACGAGCTGGCGATGCCGGACGCGGTTTTGCGATCGTCGCCGACGAAGTGCGAAGACTCGCCGAGCAATCGATGAATTCGACACGCGAAATCACGACGTTTATCGAATCGGTGCAAGCCGACACGAATCAGGCCGTGGATCTCAGTCAAGACATTCTAAGCAAGATCGCGCAGTCGGTGACGCGCACCAAGGATCTCGTTTCGCGTGCGCGCGATGCGACGGAAGAGCAGAGTGCGGCGGCCGCGCAGGTGATCGACAAATCGGCCGCGTTGCAAGATTCTGCTGCGCGCGTGTCGGTGGCGGTGGAGGAGCAAGCGATCGGTGCGCGTGAAATCGTGAGCGTTGTGACATCGATGAACAACATGACGCAGACGGTTGCGACTGCGACGCAAGAGCAACTCAAGGCGGGCACGGTCGTGATGCAATCGATGGAGCAGGTGGCCGAGATCGCAAAAGCGAGCATGACGCAAACCGAAGAGCTTTCTGCGGGTGCCGAAGCGCTCAAGAGCGAGGCGGAAAAGCTGTTCCATCTCTCGGAACAGTTCAACGTCGATTGAGACTCGACTCATTTTTATGTCGATGGGTTGCGTATGCTGTTCGCAGAAGTCTCGCGTGCAGAGGCAGTTTGTTCGCGCTGTCGTTCGAGATATTCGTACGCATTGCCCGACGGCGCGATGAAGATGCCCTTCGCTTCGGCCAGCACGCGCTCGCCGGCGTAGATTTTTCCCTCGGCAAACACTTTGCGTCCTTCGCTACCCGTGCAACGGCCTTCGAGCTTGAGTTCGCGGTAGAGCGGTGTCGGCGCGAGGTAGCGAATTTCGAGCGTTCCGGTGAAGCCGGGTTTTTCCGAAAGCGTTTGTGCGGCGCCGAGAAGTTCATCGAAGACGGCGGCGACATAGCCGCCGTGTACGTGTCCCGGAGGCCCTTCGTAGGCCGCGTCGAAGGTGACACTTCCCAAGGTCGTTTCTCCCTCAATCCAAATCTGGATCGGAGGTGCAATCGGGTTCAGGATGCCGCGCAGCGGGCTATAGCTTTCGTAAAGATAGACATCGCAATCGGTCGCTCGCTTGGCCATTCCGCGTTGGAGCTTGCGCGGTGGTAACGCTTCGAGCTTGTGCACGATGCGTTCGAGGCCGGCTGCAAGATCTTCGAGACTGCGAGCGTTGGCATCGCGCAGCGCAACTTGATGAAAGAGCTTGCGCACGACGTCGCCCAGAGCGCGACCGGCGGGATCTTCGAGGATGTAGTGATTCCATTGCACTTCGTCGGAATCGACGAGTTTGCGAAGTGACACATCTGAGCGTACACCTTCCATGGATTTCATGGCTTCGCATTCTCCTGCATCGAACGTCGCAGCTTTTCGATGTGCTCGGGAGTCGGCGCGATGAAGGTGCCCAGGGCTTCGGCGGTGAGCACCTCGTTTGCGAAGATTGCGCCTCGGGTGAGAATCTTGCGTCCCTCTTTTTGGTCGAACCGTCCTTCGAGACGCAAATTGGTGTGTAGTGGCGTTGGCGCGCGGAAGCGAATTTCGAGTGTGCCGGTGAAGCCGCGTGTTCCGGAAAGCGCTTGCACGCAGGCCAGGAAATCGTCGAAGAGCGCTGCGACATGTCCGCCGTGCACGTGTCCGGGCGGTCCTTCGTAGGCGCTGCCGAAACGCACTTCGCCGCGTACCCCATCTCCTTCGGCCCAGACTCGGAGTGGCGCAGCGAGCGGATTCATCGAACCGCGAATCGGATTGAAAGCGATGTAGCGGTACACGTCTTCGTCGGTTTTTTCGGGGCCCATGATGCGTTCGCGCACGCGCTGCGGGCTCGCTTGCTCGAAGGCTTCCGTGAGGGTGTGCAACTCGCGGGTGAGATCTGCGATTTGTGTCGAATCGAGTTCGGCGCGCACGACGTGCTCGGCGAGCGCGCGCAGGCTTTCGCCGACGGAATCCCCGAGCGGATCTTCGATCGCGAAACTTTGCCAGGGCAAATGCGGCGCGACGTCGCGTCGGATGATTTTTACGCGCTCATGCACGCTACACTCCTTCGTGTCGAATTTGCAAAATGTGGAAGTGCTGTCGAAGCTGCGCGGCAGATCTGTGCTGCAATGTATCGCCATGTTGTCGAAAGTCATACCGAAAACCAGGCGTGCGACGCGGATATACACCAAATCGCGTCAGAGATCGCCCAGGCTTTGCAGATGAACGGCCACGCTGCGCGCAAGCGCCGGCAGCGCGTAGCCGCCTTCGAGCGTGGAGACGACGCGGCCTCGCGCATGACGTTCGGCAATGTCGACGATGAACTCGGTGATCCACTGAAAATCCGCTTCCTGCAAACCAAGACTTGCGAGCGGATCTTCCGCATGCGCATCAAAGCCGGCGGATACGAGTAGCAACTGCGGTGCGAACTCGTCGAGGGCTTTGCGCCAAGGCGTTTCGACCGCGCGGCGAAACGCTGCGCCGTCCGTGCCGGCGCGCAGTGGAATGTTCACGATGTTTTTCGCGCGCGAGTTTGCACCGGTGCCGGGGTAGAAGGGATGTTGAAAGCTCGAGCAGAGCAGGACTTTCTCGGAATCGCGAAAGATCTCCTCGGTGCCGTTACCGTGATGCACATCGAAATCGACGATCGCCACGCGCTCGAGCCCGTGCGCTGCAATGGCGTGTGCGGCCGCGACGGCGATGTTGTTGAAAATACAAAAGCCCATCGCGCGGCCGCGCTCGGCGTGATGCCCGGGCGGGCGCACGCCGCAAAAGGCGCGCGTTTCCGACGTGGACGCGCCGAGCACGCGATCCACCGCCGCGACGTTGGCACCCGCCGCCCGCCGCGCCGCTTCGAGACTAAACGGGTTGAGCGAAGTGTCGGCATCGAGTTCGACCCGGCCTTCCTGTGGCGCAACGCGAAAAATCCGATCGACATACGCTTCTTGGTGTACGCTGCGCAACGCCTCGCGTGTTGCGAGCGGCGCTTCTTCGAATTGAATTTTTGCCGCAAGCCCGGTTGCATCGAGATGCCGGCGAATTGCGCGCAAGCGCTCGGGGGATTCCGGATGCCCCGCGCCAAGCTCATGCTTTTCGCAAACCGGATGTTGATAGAACACGAGACTCATCGGTTTTTTCCTTGTTTCCGTCGGAGAAGGGCGTGGCGAATGAAGTGTGACGCCGTGTGCGCGAATGTGCAGGGCGCGAATTGACGCAAATTTGCATTCTTTTGCGCGAGAACGATGTGCTTCCCATTCAAAGCCAACCCTGCCCCAGAAACCTCTTGTTTTGACTGGACGGGGGGGGTATTCCGTCGTTCTCTAAGCATGCATGGACGAGCTACTGGACTCCGGCGATGTCGACACCGAGCCATTTTACAGAGACGTATAGTGTCCGCACGAACTGGACCGCGAACAATGCGAGCTTCACGATCGACGGTCGCCTTTACACTGCTCCGGGTAGCGACAATCGCAACACGACGAATCGCGCACCGGGCAGATTTTGCTCGTGACACCGATACGCATCTATGGCGGCATGCCGAACGGTGGCATCGGCGGTTACTTCAATTTGGATCTCAACTTCTCGCCCGTGCCCGAACCGAGCACGGCCGTGTTGCTTGGCGTGGGCGTGCTCAGTCTCGCGCTCGCCGGGCGCAGCCGACGCGCGAAGCACTAAAGGCGCGCGAGTGATGGAAGCAAAAGCCAGCCTTTGGGCTGGCTTTTATGTTTGTGGGGGCATGGGGGTTTCGCTTGCACGCGCGCAGCACGCTGCCACCGACGGAAGACGTGGTGTTTCTCAAGTATTTCAATGCGTCGCAGCGGCTATGCAAAGCTTCGAAAAGGCTGCGTGCGCGCGCCCGCTTCGAGCGACAGGGGATTTTTTTTCGATAGACTCGCAGCCTCTTCGATCGTCGCAGGCAGACGCGGCGTCGAGTTCTTCTCGCCGATTACCGAGTAAAAGAGGCCTATGCGGGTTTTGATCATTGCGACGAATCGCGAGCGCTTTCCGCATGGTGTGGCGCCCGTC
>JADFDR010000076.1 GCA_018262735.1 Geobacter sp. | reverse complement strand
GATTCTGGCGTACATCGATCAAAACGACACCATCGAGGGAGCGCCTGGTTTGCGCGACGAAGACTTGCCGGTTTTCGACTGTGCCTTCCGTGCTCTCAACGGAGTGCGCTCGATCCACTGGATGGGTCATCTGCGCATGATGGGTGCAGCGCAACCGTTCTTGTCGGGTGCCATCAGCAAGACGGTGAACTTGCCGAAGGATGCCTCGATCGACGATGTGCGAGATGCGTATGTGCAAGGTTGGAAACTTGGGCTCAAGGCCGTGGCGATCTATCGCGATGGCAGCAAGCGCACGCAGCCTCTCAATATGGGCAAGGACGATGTCGAGCAAGCGAAGGAGACGCTACACGTAGTTGCGTCAAGACCCTTGCGCCGCAAGCTTCCCGACGAGCGACGTGCACTGACCCATAAGTTTTCGATTGCAGGGCATGAGGGCTATCTCACCGTCGGAACTTATGACGATGGTTATCCGGGCGAGATTTTCCTGCGCATGGCGAAAGAAGGCAGCACGATCTCGGGCTTGATGGATACGATCGCCACCATGACTTCGATGGCGCTGCAATACGGTGTGCCGCTCAAGGCGCTCGTCGACAAGTTTAGTCATACGCGCTTTGAACCTTCGGGTTTTACGAACAATCCGGAGATTCCGCTCGCGAAGTCGGTCACAGACTACATCTTCCGTTATCTCGGCAATCGTTTCTTGCAAGAGACGACGGTGACACCGATCGGTGAAGAGGCGGACGACGAAGGCGATGCGCCAAAGGTCGCCGCCATTGCCGGCGGCGCGCTCAAGCGCATGCAGAATGGCGAACCGTTTGCAGCGATCGTGAACCAGAGTGACGCACCTTCGTGTAGCGATTGCGGTTCCATCATGATTCGCAACGGCGCCTGCTACAAATGCGTGAATTGTGGCGGAACCAGCGGCTGCAGTTGAGTCGTGAGCCAAGGTCGCGTTTCGCCCGAACGCAGTGCAAAGAAAGCGAGAATGCTTTGCACTGCGTTGGTTTTGGGTTGCGGTTGCGTGGCCTTGACGAAGTGTGCAATCTTGCGCGCAGTGATTTTGAGCCCTCGGGGTTTTCGTGCGGGTTTGAGATCGATTCGGTGCTGCTCGACGGTGCGCGTGCGGATGAAATTGAAACTGGAACTGCGTCGCACGACATTTTGCAGGCGGATCTTGATCTGACTTCGGAAAGATTCCGCGCACTTTTGCAAATTACGCAAAGCACTTGGTGGGCTCGACTGGAGAGCTCGGCTTTGAAACCTTTGCCGCGCGCGAATCAACCTGGCATTGAAGTTGCGAAGGGCCTCAATCGCCTCGAGGCTTTGCATTGAAAAGGAGAATTTGAATTATGACCGTGTATTTTTGCCACAGCCATTCGCGTTCGTTGAAATTTGTGCGCCATCTGTTCTCAGTCTTTTGTCTTCTGATCTTGGCTGCTCCGACAGCCTGGTCAAAGGAAAATCTTCAGGAAGTGATGAAGCGCCGCGGCCTGACGCAAGACGACATTTTGGCTGCAGCCAAAACCTACACGCCCACCGGCGGACGCGATGAGTTTCTGGTGTTTGCTTCGGGTGGTCAGAGCGGACAGGTGATCGTCTACGGCATTCCGTCGATGCGCATTTTGAAGTACATCGGCGTCTTCACGCCGGAGCCGTGGCAGGGCTATGGCTTTGAGGAAAATTCCAAGCGTGTTCTCGAACAGGGTCGAATTGACGGACGCGATATCACTTGGGGAGATACGCATCATCCGGCTTTGTCGGAAACGAACGGCGATTACGACGGCCAATATCTTTTTATCAACGACAAAGCCAATCCGCGTTTGGCGGTGATCGACCTACACGATTTTGAGACAAAGCAAATCGTGGTGAGCCCAATCTATCAGGCACAGCACGGCGGTGCGTTCGTAAGCCCGAATACCGAGTACGTGATGGAAGCCGCGCAATATGCGACGCCGCTCGGCGGGGATTACGTGCCGCTCGATCAATTCAAAGAAAAGTATCGTGGCGGTGTGACGTATTGGAAGTTTGACCGGGAAAAGGGAAGGCTCGATCCGGCGCAATCGTTCTCGATCGAACTTCCGCCCTACAGCCAGGATTTGTCGGATTTCGGGAAGCTTGCGAGCGACGGTTGGTCGTTCACAAACTCGTTCTGCACCGAGCTCTATGTCGGCGGAATCGAAAAGGGGCGACAACCGTTTGAAGCGGGTTGCTCTGCGAAGGACACCGACTACATGCATGTCATCAACTGGCGCAAGGCGGAAGCCTTGTACAAGGCCGGCAAGGTGACGAAGGTCAAGGGTCATCCTGTGATCACGATGGAGACCGCGGTCAAGGAAGGAATCTTGTTCTTGATTCCGGAACCGAAGAGTCCGCATGGTGTCGATGTGACTCCCGATGGCAAGTTCATCACCGTTTCGGGAAAGCTCGACGGACACACGTTCGTGTATAGCTTCGAAAAGATCCAGGCAGCGATTGCGAAGAAGGAGTTCGTGGAGACAGATCCCTACGGAATTCCGATTCTCGACATGAAAAAGGTGTTGCAGACGCAAGTGGATCTCGGCTTGGGGCCGCTGCACACGCAGTACGATTCGGTGGACGGCGTCGCCTATACGTCGCTGTATGTAGATTCGATGGTGGCGCGTTGGAATTACCGAACGGGCAAACTCATCGATCGTATCCCGGTGCATTACAACATCGGCCACTTGATGACGATGCACGGAGATACCGTGAAGCCGCGTGGCAAGTATCTGGTGGCGCTCAACAAGCTTGCGATCGATCGCTTTAACCCCGTCGGACCGTTGCATCCGCAAAATCACCAGCTCATCGATATTACGGATTCGAACAAGATGACTCTGTTGTACGACATGCCGCTCCCGCTCGGCGAGCCGCATTACGCCGTGGCAATCGAGGCGAATCTGGTGAAGCCCGTGATGAACTACAAGGCCGGAACGGATTCGCGGACGGGCACGATCTCGCCGCACAAGACGATGGCTGGCTCGGAACGTATCGAGCGCAAGGGCAAGAAGGTGGAAGTGTGGGCGACAGTGATCCGCTCGCACATTACGCCGGAGATCATCGAGGTCGAAGAAGACGATGAGGTGACCATTCATCTGACGAGCCTCGAGCGTGCGCAAGATATCGTTCACGGATTTACCGTGAACAAGTACAACGTGCACGCTTCGATCGAGCCGGGTGAGACCACGACGGTGAAATTCAAGGCGGACAAGCCGGGCGTCTATCCGTACTACTGCACGGAGTTTTGTTCGGCGCTGCATCTCGAGATGCAGGGTTATTTCCTTGTGAAGCCGAAGGTCAAGAAGGACAAAAAATAAGAAAACAAAAATGCGTCGCGGGCGCGCCTTGCCCGCGACGCATTTTTGCGTTGATACAAAGTGGATCTGCGGTGTGGTTTGAGATGAATAACGATGAATGCGGCTGTGATGGCAGTGCAGTGGAATGCTCAGAAAGGTGATGCGAGATGCGCAATGAGACGATGAGGAAGAATCTTTTTCTTGGTTTTGCAGGAATGTTTTTGGGTTTGTGCTTTGCGACGACGGCGAGTGCCCTGCTTCCCGCTTCGGCAGCACGGAAGACGATGCAAGCCGCTACTCCTCCCCCGGTATCCGTGAGTCCCTCCGTGACCAAGACTCTGAGCTTGACGCCGGATCTCGAAAACGGTGCCGAGATTTTTGGAGTTTGTACGGCCTGCCATATGCCGGGTGGACCCGGAACGGTGGATGGCACCTATCCGCGTCTTGCGGGCCAACACAAAGAAGAAGTCATCAAGCAGATCTTCGACTTTCGTGAGGGCCATCGCGTCAACATGATGATGCTTCCGTTTGCGCAATCCTTGGTGAGCGAACAGGAAGTCGCCGATGTGGCTGCTTATATCCAGTCGATTTCGACGCAAGCGGCAAATGGCGTTGGACCCGGTACGGCACTCGAGCGCGGTGCGCAGATTTACAAAGAAAATTGCGTGAGCTGTCACGGAGACAATGGCGAAGGAAACGGCGAAAAATTTTATCCGAAACTCACGGGTCAACATTATCCGTATGTTTTGCGCCAGGTGAATGAAATCGCGGACGGCAAGCGCGGCAACGCGGATCCGACGATGCTCAAGATTGTGCAAGGACTTTCGACCGAGGACAAAGAAGCGGTAAGCGACTACGTCTCGCGATTGAAGGGGGCAGAGACCGCAGCGAAATAAGGCTGCTATGTGGCGCGCAGAAGGAACGAATGTGCGCTGTGTGCAACAGCGCGCGAGGTGTGAGAGGTGGAAGTTGTGGATCGCTTGCAGAAAAAGACACATTTGTTTCGCGTCGCGGTGTTGCTCGGATTGGCGTTGATGGCAGGATCCTTCTTTGCGCCGATGTGGTGGGTTTCGCTCAAGGCCCCGCAGTATCCGGAGTCGTCGTTTCCGCATGGGATTCGGATTCATATCCACTGGAATGGCGTCTTCAATGGTTGTCCTCCGACGGGTGTAGATATTGAGGAAGGCCATATGATCGATTGCGTGGATGAGATGGATATCATCAACCACTACATCGGAATGGAGCCCATCAGCAAAGGTGCAAAGCTCGAGATCCAAGTTGCTCCCTATCTCTTCGTCGCGTTTGGATTGATGCTTTCCGTAGCGCTTTTTTATTCGGGGCCGGGTTGGTCGCTGTTGTTTTTGCCCGCGATCATTTTGCCCGTCGCATTCGTGATTGATTTTTCGGCATGGCTTTGGTGGTTTGGACACCACCTGCACGAGTGGGCTGCCTTCTCCGTGAAGCCTTTCATGCCGACGGTGCTTGGGGAGGGAATGGTGGCGCAGTTCCGCACTTATGCGTATCCCCATTACGGAATGCTGCTTTCTGTTGCAGCGTCGGTGTGTTTCGTGTTTGCCGTCTTGGTGCGGCGCAGCAGTGTGAAGCAAGCCTCTTCGACTTGACGTGCCGCTGCGGAGGGTACGGATGCGCAATGTTCTGCGATCTGAGCGATTTGCGGCTCGACTGAGTTTGCAGCGAGTTGCGGCAGTGACGTTGTCGCTTGTGATGCTGAGCGCGCTCGCTCTGAGATCGTATTCCTTTTCCGACGAAAAACCTTCCGATACAAAACCAACCGAAAAAGTGTCGGGCCTACACAAAAATTTGCAAGGCTTGATCGACGCCACGCCGGAGGGTGGAGTTTTGCGCCTGGAAGCAGGTGTCTATGCCGGCCCTGTGACGATTGCGCGACCGATCGAGATCGACGGTGCGGGAGCCGCGACGATCGATGCACAGGGGAAAGGCAGCGTCGTGTTTTTGCAAACGAACGGCGCGACGTTGCGTGGTCTGCGTCTCGTGGGTTCGGGCGAGAATCACGATGCGCTTGATGCAGGCATTCGCGTGCACGGCGATGCAAACCAGATTCTGAACAATGTGATCGAGGACTGTCTTTTCGGAATCGATTTGCAGCGGTCGAGCCGCAATCTCGTACAGGGAAATCGAATTCAATCGAAGGCGTTCAGCTTGGGGTTGCGCGGCGACGGAATCCGTCTTTGGGCCTCCAACGAAAATCAAGTTCTCGACAACACGCTGCACGATGTGCGCGACCTCGTGGTTTGGTATTCGGCAAACAATACGATTGCGCGCAACTCGGTGACACGCGCGCGTTACGGATTGCACTTCATGTATGCAGAGCACAATCTCGTCGAAGACAATTCGTTTCTCGAAAGTACCGTCGGCATTTTTTTGATGTTCAGCGACGGTGTCGTTTTGCGTCGCAATCGTATCGAGCGCTCGGAAGGTCCGACGGGAATGGGAATCGGCTTCAAGGAAACGAGCGGTGTCACCGTCGAAGAAAATTTGATTTTGCTTTGTTCGACGGGAATTTTTCTCGATCTTTCACCGTTGCAGCTCGATGCGGTGAACTCTTTCAAGTTGAATCGCATCGGCTACAACGGAATCGGAATCGCGTTTCATAACGACTGGACGAGCAACGAATTTACCGACAACGAATTCAAGGGGAATTTTATACCTGTGGTGGTGCGTGGCGGAGGTGGTGCAACGCGCAATCTTTGGCGGAACAACTTCTGGGATGACTATCAAGGCTTCGATCGCAATCGCGATGATCGAGGAGACTCGCCCTATGAGCTCTACGCGTATGCCGATCAGATGTGGATGGACATTCCCGCGACTGCTTTTTTTCGCGGCTCGCCGCTCTTTGAAGTGATCGGGTTTCTCGATCGGTTGGCTCCGTTTTCGCAGCCAAAACTCGTGTTGCGCGACGAAGCACCGCGTTTTTCTTTTGCGGACCCTACACCATGACGTTTCGCGAAATTGCCGCACAGATCAAGAAGCTGCCGCGCGTGCAGCTTTTGTCGCGCAAGCAAAACGAGCGGCGTCGCTTTCTGCGCTCGCTTGTCGTCGGTGGTTTGCTCTTGGCTTTGCAACCGTTGGCCTGGTGGCCGGTTGCACGTCGTTGGCGTTCGCGCTTGCGTCCACCGGGCGCGCTCGCGGAAAAAAATTTTTTGAGTGCCTGCATCAAGTGCGGCCAATGCGTTCAGGTTTGTCCAGTGCAGGCGATTTCGCTTGCCGATCTTGAGGAAGGATTCGGTCACGGCGTGCCATTCATCGAGCCGCGTCGACAAGCTTGCGATTTTTCATGTGACGCAATTTCGTGTGTATTGGCTTGCCCGACGGGTGCTCTCCATCATGCGGTGAACGAAAAGACGAAGGTACGAATGGGGCTCGCGCGTTTTGCGCGTCCCGACGCCTGCCTTGCGCGTCAAGGAAAGTCGTTCCACGGCATTGCGCGCGGCGCGACGTTTGAAGGGCGTTTGCGCTACGAGGAAGTGGATCGCTGGACGCCGCAGGAAGTCCGCATCCACGAATATGCGCGCGAGGTTTGCGATCTCTGCGTGCTCGAATGTCCGATCGGTGAAACAGCACTGCGTATGGAGTCGCTCGAGAATGGATACTCCGACGGAGAATCTTCGACACGGAAGCGCCAAACTCCGGTCGTCGGTGAAGGCTGTGTGGGTTGCGGTGTATGCCAGATGATTTGTCCCGTTGAGCCCGAGTGTTTCGTGATCGAGGAGCGCGCGGTTTGGCAAACTGTGCCGTATGGGGAGGAAGTCGAGGACGCGAGCGAAGCGTCGCAGCCCAAGCGGGATGAGATGACCGAGAAATCCGAGCAGGAAGAAGACGGAGCGGACGAATGAGTTTTTGGAACGATTTTGCCATGATCTGGGGCGCCGCTCCCCACAAGTCGCAAACCATCTCTTCCGCAGCACAAGCGATGCATCAAGCAAAGCGTGGCTCGGGTGTCGAAGTGCGTCGAAAATTACGCGAACACGCGGAACGCAAGAAAAAGCACAAATGGCGCAACCGACGCTGGGCAGTGTTGATCGCCGTGAATCTTCTGTTCACGCTTTCGTTTTGGTTCGATGTGCAACTCCTGGAAGGTTCGCTCACCGCTTCGCGGTTCTTGGGTTTTCATTTGGCGGATGTTTACTCCGGCTTCTTGATCCTGCTCGCCGATTGGATTTTTCCGGTGAACCTCGTCCTTGGCATGACTGCGATTTGGTTGCTTTGGGGGCTTCTTGGCGGGCGCACGTTTTGTGCATGGGTGTGTCCGTATCACTTGCTCGCGGAGTGGGCGGAAGCGTTGCAGCAACGACTCGTTGCGAAGAAATGGGTTCGCGAGCACGCCTTGCATCGCGGAATGCGTACTCTGTTTTGGATTTTGTTCGCTTTGTTGGCAGCGCTTACGGGGCAAACCTTGTTTCTGACCTTGAATCCCGTCGGTATTTTGAGTCGCGCTTTGGTGTATGGTCCGACGCTGGCTCTCGTATGGGTTGCGTTCTTGCTCGCATTCGAAATCGCATATACGCGCCGCTCGTGGTGTCGGTATTTTTGCCCAATGGGGCTCACCTATGCCGCGATGGGTGGAATGTCGCCGATTGGTGTCGAGTACACGCTCGAGAATTGTGTGCATGAAGGAGAGTGCCGTGCGGTTTGCGAAGTTCCGCATGTGCTCGACCTGACGATTCGTGGCCGTGCCGAAGATGTGAAACAGCGCATTGGCCCCGATTGCACGCGTTGTGGGCTTTGTGTTGATGTTTGTCCGACGGGTTCGCTGCGTTTTCAAGTCAAACGATTCTGGGAGTTTTAAACACGCACATGATTTGCA
>JADFDR010000075.1 GCA_018262735.1 Geobacter sp. | reverse complement strand
TTTGCTGCGCTTGACGCAAGCTCGCGCATGGGTTTGCGCGAGGTGCAGGCGCGGTCTGTCATCGACGCAATTTCGTGTATGTTTTCACTACACGAAGTTGCGTCGATTGTTTTTGCAGGCTTACGCCTTCCAGGTGATGTTGGCGCTGGCGCGGGACGGCTCGTTTTCCGAGAGTACGGCGAGCTTGCGCGCCACGTCGCCGGCAAGGCGCGTGAAGGCTTGTGCCGGTTCGGATTCGGGATGCGAGAGCACGATCGGCCGGCCCGCGTCTCCGTCTTCGACGACGCGCGGATCGATCGGCACTTCGCCAAGGAACGGCACGTCGAGTTTCTCGGCCATTTTTTTGCCGCCGTCTTTGCCGAAGATGTAGTACTTGCGATCGGGAAGATCCGACGGTGTGAAATAGGACATGTTCTCGATGATGCCGAGGATGGGCACGCTCACTTTCTGAAACATGGCGAGACCTTTGCGCGCGTCGATCAGCGAGAGATCGTTTGCGGTGGTGACGATGATCGCGCCCGCAAGCGGCGCTTGTTGCGTGAGCGTGAGCGCGGCGTCGCCGGTGCCGGGCGGCATGTCGATCACGAGATAATCGAGCTCGCCCCATTTGACGTCGGTGAGGAACTGGCGGATGAGGCCGTGCACCATCGGGCCGCGCCAGATCACGGGCGAGCCTTCTTCGACGAGAAAACCCATCGACATCAAACGCAGACCGTGTTTTTCGAGCGGCAAAAGTTTTTTGTCGGGTGTGGTCATGGGTTGTTCGTGGATGCCAAGTAAGAGCGGCAGCGACGGGCCATAGACATCGGCGTCGAGGATACCGACGCTGGCGCCACTGCGTTGCAAGGCGAGCGCGAGATTGATGGCCGTCGTGCTCTTGCCGACGCCGCCTTTGCCGGATGCCACTGCGATCACGTTCTTGACGCCTGGCAGCACGTCCACCGACGCAGAAAAAGTCGATGCGGCCCGGCCGCGCGTGCTCGACGACATGTTGACCTCGACCGAGGTGACACCGGAAAGTGACGAGACGGCGCGCGTGGCTTGCTCGCGGAATTGTTCTTTCACCGGACAAGCCGGCGTGGTGAGTTCGATCGTGAACGAGACGCGTCCGCCGTCGATGGCGATTTGTTTGACGAAGCCGAGATCGACGATGCTGCGTTTGAAATCGGGATCGATGATGGGGCGTAGAGCGTCGAGCACAGCGCCTTCGGTAATTGCGGCCATGGGAACTTCCTCGTTTGGGTTCATGTCTTGTGGGCAAGACGGAAAAGTTGGTTTGCAAGATTTGTTGCAGCGCCGTCGGCGCGGCAGACGAACCGACGGCATTTTAACGAATCTTGTCCGAGGTGCGACGCGTTGCGCTGCGGGATGGTGTGATCGTGCGAGGTTTTGCCGGTGCAAGAGGAGTGGTTGCAAGAGGTGCCCTGTGCTGCAATCGTGGTCGCGTTGCGATGGGTAGATGGGTAGTTTTGAAATATCGAAAAGAGGGAAGAAGCCTCGGATGCATTTCGCTGCGTGCGTGCGGGTTGCTTTTTCACCGACGGAAAGCACCGATCTTGGTTTTCGAAAGCACCTTTCTTGAAATGGATGCGAGGCTCTTGAAGCGTGCATGGGTGCGTGTGCGTGCCGCGAAGAAAAGTATGAATCGAGGCAAGCGATGAACGATTACGATGAGGCGCTCGAACAATTTCACCGCAATGCGCCGGAGTGGGATGGCGGTTTTGTGAATCACGGCCCGATGGCGGCCGAGGCGCTCGAAACGCTTGGGCATCCGGTGTTGATTCCGGATTTCGTGTGGCGCTATGGGCCGCGTTTGCCGCTGCTCGAAGCGGGGCGCGTGCTCGATGCGTCGGAACGCGCGGCGGCACTCGGGCGCATTGAATGCGTGCAGGATTGGATCGCCACCTTTGAGGCGGAGCTTGCGCCGGGTGCTTTGGAGGATCGCACTGCGCCGCACGTTGCGGAACATTGGCCGACGGTGCTGCGCAGTTGGCTGCCGCGCTTGATGCCGGGCGTGTTTGCCGGTGCTTTCCACGGACTTCTTCGCGTGGCCCATGCGGTGCGCGCGCTCGAGCGCGAGACGAATCCGGGTCGCGTGCGCGAGCTTGCACACGGCCTTGGCTACTGGGCGGCACGCTTTGTGACACTTCCGGGTGTTGTGGGATTGCACGCAAAACGTGGCGAGGGTGCGGCGTCGAGTCTGCGAAATGTTCCGACGGTGGATCCGCACGCGCGGCGGGCGGGTTTTCTCTTCGAGCAGGTTGCTGCGCTCGGGCCTGCATTCGCGCATTCCGTCGAGCGAGCCGATGTCGATGCGATGGCTTTCGATGCGTTTTTGTCTGAACTGACGCGCGAAGGTGCGCGGCTCTATCTTGAAAACCTCGAGTCGCGCATCGTGTTTCTGCATCTCGTCACGGGACCGAGTGCGTTGCGTTTGCTTGCGAAGTATCTCGATCCTGCAACGCAGCGTGCGGCATGTGCGGCGGTTTTGCAGGCGGCGATGGCTTTGCATGCGCTGAGCAAGCGTGCCTCCGACGGACAGGAGGAAACCGTGCAAGACGACGCGCGGCGACTTGCCGAGCATCCCGACGAGATGCGCTATGTCGCGGCGAACTCCGGCGAAGAGCACGTGCTCAAGTTTTGCGAAGCGGCGCTGCGCGAAAACGCGCTTTCGCCGGATCCGGTGTATTTGCTTGCGGCGGCGGATGCCACGCTGCGCATTGGCATTCGCCACGCGCGCGTGATCTGAGTTTGTGTAGTGCGCTACGAGTCTCGCGAAAACAATTCACAAAATTGTGTCGCTGCGCGTTGAGGATTTTTTGCAGCGGCAATGGCAGAAAGGACGGCGACGGAGCTTGCGCCGGCGCGCAGGACATCCGGTGTGTTGTCGAGCGTGATGCCCCCGATTGCAACGAGCGGGATGGGCGCGACGAGGGCAGCGATTTCGGCGAGGCGCTCGAGTCCTTGTGCGGCGTAGGGCGATTCTTTCGACGTGGTGCCGAAGACGGGTCCAAAGGCGATGCAATCGACGGCTTCGCGCAGGGCCTGCTCGGCTTGAGCGCGATCGTGGGTCGAGCGTCCGACGAATAGCTTCGCGCGGGCAGCCTGCGGAATTTGCGCCGGGGCCAAATCTTCTTGTCCGAGATGAACCCCGTCGGCATGCGCAAGCAATGCAAGATCGAAGCGGTCGTTGACAAAAAAAAGTGTATTCGTGCGTTGTGTGCAGGTGCGGATCGCACGCGCCCAGGCGAGCTGCTCGGTGTCGCTTGCGTGCTTTGCGCGCAATTGCACGATCGCCGCGCCACCGGCGCACGCCGCTTCGCACTGCTCAACGGGATCGAGCGGCCAGCGCGGATCGTCGTCGAGCAAAACGTAGAGCCCCGCAATGCGAGATTTTTCCGTCGGTGATTTTTGGAAGAATTGCGTCACGTCTCAAAAATCCACGGTCGTGCGTGCGGGCGGCGTAAGCCCGAGTTCGGTGATTTTTTTGCGTAGCGTATTGCGATTGATGCCGAGCAGTGCCGCTGCGCGGACTTGATTGCCTTCGGTTTTTTCGAGCACGGCTTCGAGGAGCGGACGTTCCACTGCTTCGAGAACGCTTCGGTAAATCTCCGGCCTTGAAGACGCGGTACTTTGCGCCAAGAGTGCATCGAGTTTTTCGCGAACGAGCTCGGCCAGAGTCTTTTCGTGGTTTGCGGCAGAGTCGGGTTTTTCGAGGAAAGCGAAATCCAAAGGTGTCAGCACTTCGCCAGAGGAAAGCACGAGCGCGCGCTTGATGGCATTTTCGAGTTCGCGCACGTTGCCGGGCCATGCGTGTTCGCGCAGAAAATCGAGCGAGGCTTGAGCGAGGAAATGCGAGTTGTCCGTGAGTTCCTTCGCGTAGCGTGCGACGAAATATTCGGCGAGCGCAGGAATATCGTCGCGTCGTTCGCGAAGGGGCGGAATGTGCAGCGGCACCACGCGCAAACGAAAGAAGAGATCCTCGCGGAAGCGACCCGCTGCCACTTCGGTTTCGAGTGTGCGATGCGTTGCCGCAACGATCCGCACGTCGATGGGCTCGACGCGTTTTCCACCGACGGGAGTGACTTCGTTGCTTTGGAGTACACGCAAAAGTTTCGCCTGCAAATCGATCGGCATGTCGCCGATTTCATCGAGAAAGATGGTGCCGCGGTTGGCTTCGCGAAAGCGTCCCATGCGGGATTCGATCGCGCCGGTGAAGGAGCCTTTTTCATGTCCGAAGAGTTCGCTTTCGAGCAGTTCGCGCGGAATGGCGGCGGCGTTCACGGCGATGAACGGCTGAGAGGATCGTGTGCTGGCACGATGGATCGCGCGCGCCACCAATTCTTTGCCGGTGCCGCTTTCGCCTGTGATCAAGACCGGCACATTGCTTGAGGAAACCTTGCCGATCGTTTTGTAGATCTCGAGAAGTTGAGCGCTCTTGCCGACCAAACGATCCGCGCCGCTTTCGCTTTGGGAGACTTCGCGGCGCAGTGTGCGCAGCTCTTGTTGCAGAGCGCGGATTTGCAGTGCTTTGTCGGTGAGCGCGTTGATTTCGGCGACACGAAAAGGTTTCACCAGATATTCGAGTGCGCCTCGCTTCATGGCTTCGACGGCGTTTTCGAAGGTGTTTTGAGCCGTCATGATGACGACGGAAGTGTCACTTCCAAGTGTACGAAGGCGATCGAGCAATTCGAGCCCGCTGAGCCCAGGCATGCGAATGTCGAGGAAGGCGATGGCAAAGGGCTCGGCGGCGAGGGCTTCGAGAGCGGCGTCGCCGGAGTCGACCTCGACGACTTCGTGTCCACTTGTCTCGAGCGTTTCACGCAGAACGAAGCGAATCGAGGCTTCGTCGTCGGCAATCAGTACACGCGCTCGCATCATTTCTTTCTCCCGGTTGGCATGAAACTATTTTGTGTTTTTGTTTTCATTGTCGTTTCAGGGGCAATGCGATCAGGACCGTCGTGCCGGTCTCGGCATGGCTGCGAATTTGCAGCAGGCCGCCGTGTCGATTGATCCAGTGATTGGCGATGGGGAGCCCAAGCCCCGTGCCTTGGGGTCGCGTCGTAAAAAACGGTGTCAGCACATGTTCGAGCATTTCTTCCGAGATGTATGCACCCGTGTTGTGAATCTCGATTTCGACCATGGCGAGGCGCTTGCCTTCTTTGCTGATGTGGTGGTGAAAGCCGAGGCGTGTGGTGACGGTGAGCGTTCCGGGTGCGTTTTGCATGGCTTGCAGCGCGTTGCGACAGAGGTTGTGAAAAACTTGCGTCAGGCGTGCGCGATCGGCCAAAAATTCTGGAAGCGAGGGATCATAGACACGTTTCAGTGTCATGCCACGACTGAGGGAATCGTGGGCGAGCAGTTCGAGCACGTCGTCGAGCACGCGATGCAAGTTGAGCAGTTCGAGTTGCAACGCGTCGGTGCGCGCAAAGACCATCAAATCGTCGACGAGCGTGGTGATGCGATCGACTTCGCGCACGATCAGCGCCGCGGTGGCTTTCGATTTGGCGTCGCTGGCTTGCATGCCGAGCAGTTCGGCGGCGCCACGGATTCCGCCGAGCGGATTGCGGACCTCATGCGCGATGCCCGAAGCGATTCCGCCAAAAGCCGTCAAGCGTTCTTTTTCGGCGGCGACGCGCTGCAAGGAGCTCTTCATGCTTTCGTCGCTCAAGGCGAGCACGACGCCAAGCATGCGTGCACGCGCGTCGAGGAGTGGAGTCACCGTGATTTGTACCAGCATGTCGTCGCCAAAGCGCCGTTCGACGATTTGTTCGCTTGCGCCCGCAGAGCGGCCGGTGTCGATCACGGAATGAACGAGCGTGGTGGCGATGTGTTCGGAGCCGAGAATCGTTTCGAGCGAGATTCCCATCACTTGCTCTGGAGAAACTTCGAGGATGCGACACGCTTCTGTGTTTACGAATTCAATCTCGGCGTTCGTGTTCGTGACCAGGATTCCGTCACGCAGCGCATCGAGGATGAAGGAAAAGTTTTGCATGGGATTTACGCGACTTGGCGCGGACGGAAAAAATCCTGCGCGAGTCGAAGCAAGGCGTGTAGTTCGTCGCTGCGCTGTACAGCGTCACGAAACACCGTTGCGCCAGGACAGCCTTTGGCATACGCGACGATGTATTTTTTCAAGTTGTGGACGAGAACGTGTTCGTCGGGGAAGTACTTGGCCATCAAATCGATGTGCCGCTCGATCAGGTTCCAGTTTTCGGCCGCGTTGCGCGTGCGCGACGGAACTTGGCCTGCACGTTCGAGGGTTTCGCGAAACAGCCACGGATTGCCGAGGCTGCCGCGTCCGATCATGACGCCCGCTGCGCCGGTTGCTTCGAGCATGGCGAATGCGTCGTCGGGAGTTTCGATGTCGCCGTTGGCGAGCACGGGCACTTCCGGCACCGCTTCGACGACTTCGCGGATTCGTGCGCGATTTGCTTTGCCGCGATATTGCTGTGCGCGCGTGCGTCCATGCACGGAGATGAGTTCGGCACCGGCATCGACCGCAAGGCGTGCCACCTCTACACCCGTTAGTGTCGATTCGTCCCAGCCCACGCGAATCTTGA
This sequence comes from Geobacter sp., assembly GCA_018262735.1. Lineage (GTDB taxonomy): Bacteria > Myxococcota_A > UBA9160 > UBA9160 > JADFDR01 > JADFDR01. The sequence continues at coordinate 1,651 of JADFDR010000075.1, read as the reverse complement.
CCGAGAGCGTGCCGGAAAATGCCGCGCGCATCTTGGCCACGATTTGGGCCACGCGCTCCGGTTCTTTGAGCAAGGCTGCTCCTGCGCCGTTCAGGATGAATTTTTTCACCGGGCAACCGACGTTGAGATCGATCCATTCGGCTCCGTGCGCTTCGAGGCGGCGGCAGGCTTCGCCGAGAATTTCGGGATCGCGCCCAAAGAGTTGGTAGGCGACCGGTTTTTCTTGCGGTGCACTGCGCAACATTCGCCACGTCTTTTCTCCGCCGAGCACCAAGCCTTTGGCACTCACGGTTTCCGTGAACACGAGTGCTGCGCCGGCTTCCTTTGCGATCAAGCGAAAGGGCAGGTTGGAGACGCCGGCCATCGGAGCGAGGACGAGATTGTTGTCGAGGATCACGCGTCGCAGTGCGATGGGCCGGATGAGTTTGGATGGATCCGACATGGGAACCTAAGTAGCAAAAAGAGAGAGCCCTTTTATAGCTGGCTCCCGAGATCCGGTCGACCGGGTGGCGATCGCAGGGTGCCGCACGAGCGCAGTGTGCCGAGTGGGGCTCGGTGGGCGACGGACGGGACGATGCTCGCGATGTTGCACGGATACATCACGGTGGCAGCGGCGCGGGCTCGGTGGAGCGACGGACGGACGATGCTCGCGATGTTGCAGCGGTGGTGTTGCCGGGTACTCTGAAACGCCATGCCCAAGCCCACTACGCCGCAAGAGTCTGCATCCAAATCGACACCCAAGATGGGTCTCGAAATTCACGAAGCCCAGGCCATGATTCTCGATCTTTGTTCTCAGTTGACACTTGAAAGTGTTGGCTTTGAGGTGGTGCAAGGTCGTGTGCTTGGCGAAGCCGTGGTTTCGGATCGCACGCTTCCGCCGGCAGACAATTCTGCGATGGATGGTTTTGCGCTGCGCGCTGCCGATGCGAAGACGGCCCGCGCGACACAACCCGTCGAGCTTCCGCTTGCATTTGAAGTCGCTGCGGGTGCGCAGGCGCCGCGTGCGCTGCGTGCGGGAGAGGCGGCGCGCATTTTCACCGGGGCGCCGATTCCGCCTGGTGCCGATTGCGTGGTGCGCCAGGAAGACACGCAGTGGGATGCAGAGCGCGTGCGGATGGGTGTGGCACCGGCACTCGGCGATCACATTCGTCGTGCGGGAGAAGACGTTCGCGTGGGAGATCGCGTGCTCGAACCGGGTTGCGTGCTTGGCCCGGGGCAGATTGGTTTGCTGACATCGGTTGGTGTGACATCTGTTCGTGTCGTTCGAAGGCCGCGTGTTGCGATTTTGTCGAGCGGCGACGAGCTCGTGGAGCCCGGAGAGGACGTGAGCGGCGGCAAGATCGTGTCGTCGAATTCCTATTCGCTGGCAGCGCTTTGTCGCGAACTTGGCGTCGACGTCGAGTATCTCGGTATTGCAAAAGACGATCCGCAGGATGTCGAGCGACGCGTGAAGCGCGGGCTTGCGGCCGATTTGCTCGTGACTTCGGCGGGCGTTTCCGTCGGTGATCGAGACTATGTGCGCGATGTGCTCGAAGCGCTGGGTTGCGAACTGCTTTTCTGGGGCGTGAAGATCAAGCCGGGCTATCCGGTGGTGTTCGGGCGCTTTCCGAACGGAGGTCCGCTGGTTTTTGGTCTGCCTGGAAATCCGGTT
>JADFDR010000074.1 GCA_018262735.1 Geobacter sp. | reverse complement strand
ATTGCCGCCACGCGCGAGTTTGCCGACGACCTTGCTGCCGGGTGACACTTTTTTGTAATTTTCATCAAGCACGCAAACGTCCGGTCCGGGACGAATCTTGAATGCGCGCTGCACTTCTTGCGGCTGTTCAAGCGTATCTTTCGTAACCAGCGTACGCCCCGTCATGCCTTGCTCCGAAGCACCCGTGGCGTCCACGATCAAAAGCTTGGGCAACTTTTCGAAAAATTGTCGCTTCACCGACGGAGAAAAAATAGCCGCACTGCTCGCGACCACGGCAAGAGACGAAAGATCGTAGCTCGCTTCATTCATCGCTTCCGCAAGCGGTCGCGCAACGGCGTCGCCCGTAATGATGATCACGTTGACTTTTTCGCGCTCGATCAAACGCAAGGTGCGCTGCGGATCGAAACTGCCGGCATACATCACCACACGATTGCCGGCGATCATTTGACTGAGTACGGCCCACTGCGCAGCTCCATGCATCAGCGGCGCAAGCGGCATCTGAATGAGCCAGCCTTCGTCCTTGATCTTTGCGATCATCGCTTCGGGGTTTGCCGCCTTTTCGCCGGTGTAAGCATCAATTGCACCACCGAGCCCAAACATCACATCCTGCTGCCGCCACATCACACCCTTCGGCATACCCGTGGTTCCGCCGGTGTAAAGAACATACACATCATCGCCCGAACGCTTTTCAAAACCGCGCTCGGCACTCTGGCATGCAAGCGCTGCCTCATATTCGACGGCTCCAAGTTCGCGCCGTGCAGCATCCGTATCGGCACCATAAACAAGAAAGTGTTGCAGCTTGGGAAGATCGTTCTTAATCGACGCCAAACGCGACGTGTAATCGCTTTGAAAAACGACAGCGACGATGTCGGCGTTGTCGAACAAGTAACGCAACTCGTCTTCGACGTAGCGGTAATTGATGTTGATTGCGATCGCGCGGATCTTGTAACACGCGACCATCGCCTCGACCCATTCGACGGAGTTCTCGCCGTAAATGGCAATGTGATCGCCTTTCCCCAGACCGAGCGAGAGAAAAGAATGCGCCAAGCGATTCGCGCGTCGATCGAGTTCCCGGAACGTCACATGGCGCTCACCGCAAACCAGAATTTCGCGATCGGGAATGCGATCACAGGCAGCTTCGAACAAATCGGCAACATTGAATTCCATACTTCCAACTCTCCTCATCTCGTTCATCTCATTCGACTCGAATTGCATCGACGGTGCGCACCGCCGAAGATCGCATCAAAACGGCGAGCGCGGGCAAACCGCACGACACCGCCTCCGACGCACTCGCCCAGGATGGCGTCGGGCAAATGCGAGCTGGAAAAGTACAAAACGTACTTCCTTTTCCCCATGCAATTTTGAAAAACGACAAACCCAAAACGGCAGAATCACGAACCGTACAGTGCAAAGTGCACAAAGACCAAGACACTGCGACGACAGCTCCGAGCAAGAATGCCTGCAAAATGCACCATGCAGGCCGAGGATGACCGAAAGGGAAAACCCGCCCTTTTGTGCAAGCCTGGAACTGCGTTGCAGCGATTGCATGAATTGCGCTCGACCATGCTCGCAAAGAAGTAACCACCTGATCGCACGCATCGAATTGCTCGCGCAGTGCGAGATGGCTTTGGCTAACCGCGCGAATCGCCGGTGTCGAAGCGACGTACATGTTTGCGCAACGCTTCGGCCTGTTGCATCAGCCCTTGCACTGCGTCGTCAAGCGAGCTCACCGAATCTTGATTCAATTGATTGCGCTCGACCATGCTCGCAAAAGATCCGGCCACCTGATCGCACGCATCAAGTTGCTCGCGCAGTGCGAGATTGATTTGGTTCGAACTCTCACGCACGTTTTCGACGCTGCGCGAGATGTGATCGGTGCTCTTGTTCTGTTCGTCGGTGATGCGATTGACCGTCTGTGCGACATCGACAAGAGAATGTGTCATTTCCAAAATGAATTGGCTACCGCGGCTCTGCTCCTCGCCTGCATTGCGAATCCGTGACACTTCCGTGTTGACCGCTTCCATCAATTCGACGACTTGGCTTGCGGCATACCGATGTTCATCGACGGAAGACACAATGCCGCGAATCTTTTCTCCACTCTCGCGCGCGGCATCCGTAATGGCCTCGAGCGCCGCACCCGCTTCTGCAGAAAGTTCGACGGCGCTTTGCACGCTGTTCGCTCCGTGCTCGATCACACCGACGGCCTGGCTCCCTTCTTTTTGCAGCGCATGAATCACGCTCGCAATTTCTTTCGTGCTCACGATCACGCGATCCGCGAGATCTTTGATCTCATCGGCCACGACGGAAAACGCACGCCCGTGTTCGCCCGCTTGCGCCGAGATGATGGCTGCGTTCAACGCCAAGAGATTCGTTTCGTCGGCGACGTCGTTGATCACGTTGATGATCTCGCCGATCTTTCTCGAACGCTGCTCGAGGCTGCCGACCACGTTTTGGGCCGCACCCACGGCCTCGCGAATCGTCTCGATTCCTTGGATCGTGCGTTGCACTCGCTCGCGTCCGCGCTCCGCCACATCGACGACGCGCACCGACAAATTTTCGGTTTCGCCTGCGGCCTGCTGCACGTTCAGCACGCCCATCGTCATGCGATCCATACTTTGCACGGCTTTCTCTGCCGAATCGGAAAGCACATTCGTGTTTTCCGCCACCTGACGCACGCTCTGGGCCATTTCTGCAATCGACGCCGAACTGCTCTCCGCTTTTTCGGCAAGATCGGTCGCGTTGATGTCGAGTTCTTTTCCGACGGAGCGAAGCTTGCCTACCGATTGCGAAGATCCATCGACCGCTTCGTCGAGGCGCCCCGCCGAAGTGGAAATACCGCGAATGTTGCGACCAATGATATCCATGCTTTGAGAAGCCTGCCCAAGGGTCACTGTCTGTTCTGCTGCCGATTCACTGACTCCCTGCGTCGCAGTGGCCAAATTGCGCGCTGCATTTTCGATGTCATTTGCAGCAGCCGAAACTTGCAACACAATTTTGCGTAGAGAAAGCGTCATCTCCTCGATCGAGCGCCCGAGATCACCGAACTCGTCGTCGCTCTCGAAAATTTCGCTCGCCGACAAATCGCCGCTCGCAACGATCCGCAAACGATCCCCCACGCTTTGCGTCAAGCGAGACAACTCCGCCGCCACCGCGCGCGAGAGCAAAATCGCAATCAAGAAATTCACGGAAATCACGAATGCGAGCACGCGCCAAGACGAAGCCATTTCACCGCGCACACGCGACAGCGGCATCATCGCCACCAAAATCCGTCCGTCGCTTTCCGGCAACTTCTGCCAAGCGTAAATATGCGAAGTATCGATTTGGTTGCTCGTGCCCGTCCCCGATTTTTCCTCGAGTGCGGCTTCGAGAATGCTCTGCACCTCGATCGGATACAGCACGTTCTCGTCGACGGTATTCCCCTCGAAAAGCAAAGGCTGAATCCAAGACGGGGAATCGGCCTGCAATTCGCGAATCACACGATCTGCACGCTCGCCACCCTGAAGAACGCGCGTCTCGAAATCCCGAATCAACGGCTTCGGAAGCAACACAAATCCGTTTACAAGCGTTTGACTCGAGCGACGCACGATGTTCGCCGACATTTCCACACCAATCCCGGCTTCCATGTTTTCGACGACTTGCACCAGTACGTCGGCTTGCGCGTGAGTCAGCATTCGTTCTTGATTGACGTCGCCTTGAAGGCGCGCCACCGCAACACCGAACACCAACGCCACCAACACGAGGCCCGCCGTCGAGATCATCAACTTGGTCGACATCGACAGCCAACTCGCATTCTCCCGACGCAATTGTGGATCATGCATGTCGCGCGCAATCTGCACGCGAAGCGATTGCAAAAACTTCGACGAAAACAGGTATTGCACGATCGAACTCGTCAACGCTCCCGAAAACAGAGCCGAAGCCAGAATCACCGTGGTGTAGATACTAAAATCGTCGAACTGGATATAGAGCCACACCGCTCCGCCGGTGCCACCGATCCACCACAAGACAATTGCGATCAGAAATTGGCGTTGTGGAAACGCCATCGCGCTGTGAAACGCGTGCGCGAGTTCGGCTTTTGTAAGCGGTTGCCCTGCCCGCTTTTTGTCGAGATAAACTCCGATCCCTTCGTAAATCTTCTTTTGCAAAATCGTCGCCGGGATCATCAAGATCAGGCTCACCAGGGACACGAAAATCGAAATCGCAAGATAGTGTGATGCACGCAAGCTCATGACCGGCGCGCAGAGGGAGACGATGACGACGATCGCAAGCATCGCAGGCACATAGGAGCGCACGATCAGCGCCCACTTCATTTTTTGACTAGAAAGCAATTCCACGTATCCAACCTCATTCACGCGCCTTCGCGTCGAAGACGAAAACGCGGGAAGAAATAAGCCGATCCAAACGGCACCACGCGCCTTCGCGTCGAAGACGGCGTCACTCGGGGCTATCGGCAAAAGCCTTCAGAAAAAAAGGGTTTTTCTGACTCTTGCATGTGGGTTGCACGCCAAGATCGCCAGGCAAGAAATTCGTTCGTAGCCGCAAAAGGCACAGGAAAGACGGCGAGAAGGCTTCTCCCTAAAAAAGATCCGCTATTTCAAGTAGTTAGGAAGGCTCTGACAAATTCCGCTTGATGCATGTCGGCTGATTCCCCACCGACGGAAAGCCTCAACCCTGGTTTGCGAAAGTACTCAAAAAAGGAAATGGATCCGAGTCTCCTTCGAAAAACCGCGCCCTTTCCTTCCTCTGCGAAAGTTCATCCAACCCAAGCACGGACATCGCGGCGGCAACGCTGGCGAAGGAGAAAACCAGGCTTTCGGCAACGCGTTGCTCGGGCGCGCAACGCACGCTCAAAGATATTGCATGTAGTCATCGAGAACCGGCAGCACGCGCTCGCGCGGCTCCGAGGGAACGCGCAGCACGGCTTCCGTAACACCAATGGATGTATAGTAGTCGAGTTTTTCACGCGTCGGCAGCACGCCCAGCGGCGCGATGTGCAAGCCTTGCGGATCGCGACCGCGCGACGCCCACACTCGCCGCAAATCGAGAAGCGCCTCCTTCAAGCCAGAGCCACCGACCGGCAACCAGCCATCCGCATACTCCGCAATGTGCTCAAAGACCGTCGGTGTGGCCGAAGCGCCGATCAAAATTCGCGGTCGCGGTTTTTGCACCGGCTTTGGCCACTGATAGCTCGGCTCGAAATTCACAAACTCGCCGCGAAAGCTCGCCACCTCGCGGCTCCACAACGCTTGCATCGCAAGCATGTACTCGCGAACTTGTTTGCGACGCTTTTTTGTGTCAATCCCGTGGTCTTCCATCTCCTCGATGTTCCAGCCAAAGCCGATCCCGAGCGTGAGCCGCCCTTGCGCAAGCCAGTCCAAACTCGCGATTTCCTTGGCAAGCGTGAGCGGATCGTGCTGTGCGGGCAAACTCACGCCCGTGCCCAAGCGAATCGTCTTCGTCACCGTCGCTGCGCCAGCAAGCAAGATGTAAGGATCGGGGCTGCGATAATACTCTTCGTCGAGCGCTGCCTCGCCGGTCGGCGGCGGCGTGCGACGACACGCCGGAATGTGGGTGTGCTCGGGAAAATAAATCGAATCAAAACCGCGCGCTTCGGCTTCGCGGGCGAGTTCGACGGGATGCATGGCGAGATCCGTCGCATGAAACGCAATTCCAATCTTCATCTCTGTTCTTTCCTCGCCTCTGTCAAAAAGATCTTGTTTCTTCGCAATCCCGTGTAGGCGCAGCGCCGTCGTGTGTCGCTCGTGCCCATCTGGATCCCATCGAGATTCGCTCACTCGCAACGGCGAAGAAGATTCTTCTCGCCTCAAGATTTTTTCTGCCACGACTCCTCTCCTTGAAATCGCTCCGACTCTAACCGAAGATCCGTACACGCAGAAGCAATCTGCACTCGATGCTCTTCAACCCTTTCTTGATCGATCCAAACGCATGCCGCACCCGAACTCGGTTCCACCGCAGCCGGCCCTACAACCGCCGCACCGCTCGTGGAAGATTCGCTACTTCAACCGTGCGGGCGCACTGCTGGATGCGCTTGGCCTCGCACTGCCGCGCATCGACGAAGCGGCGCTGCTCGCTCAAGCACGCCGTCAAACCGGCCTCGACGACTTCGGGCCCGACACCTATCGCGAAGGGTTGCGCGTCCTGATCGACTCTCTGCAACGCGAAGCCAACCTCAACCAAATCGGCCGCATCATGGCGCGCTATCAAATCCTGCATTTGCTCGTCGAACGCTTGCGTTTCATCGACTATCGAAAACGGCATCCCGAGCTTGCCGAAGAAAAAATCGAGCGACCGCTTTTTGTGTTAGGACTGCCGCGAACGGGCACCACGATTTTGTACGGACTTCTGGCGCAAGATCCTGCGCATCGCTCGCCGCGTTCTTGGGAGGTGCATTGCCCAACGCCACCTCCTATGCCCGAGCTTGCCGACACCGATTCGCGTATCGCGGAATACGACAAACACCTCGACCTCTTGCGAAAATTCGTCCCGCACTTCGATCGCATTCATCCCATGGCAGCCCGCTTGCCTCAGGAATGCATCTCCATCACAGCCTATGAATTTCAAAGCCTACAATTTGAAATGTCGTTCCATATCCCAAGCTATTCCGCTTGGCATACGAAGCAATCTTTGCGCTCAGCCTATCGGTTGCATTCTGAATTTCTCCAACACTTGCAATCGAAGCTGCGCAAAACGCGCTGGGTGCTCAAATCGCCCGCACACCTCAACACGCTGGAGGATCTCTTTGCGCAGTATCCCGATGCGCTCGTCGTGCAAACGCATCGCAATCCATGCAAGGTCATTCCGTCGGTGGCGAGCCTCGAATACACGTTGCGCACAGCGGCGACCGACGTGCAGGATCCTCGCGCGCTCGGAAGGCAGCAACTCGAACTTTGGTCTCACTCTTTGCAAAACGGATTGCGTGCGCGCGACGCACATCCCGAACGCGCCGCGCAATTCTTCGATCTTTCCTTCGCCGACATCCTGCGCGATCCACTCGATTGCGTAGCGCGCATTTATCGCCACTTCGATCTCGAACTCACGGAAGAAGCCGAAACAAAAATGCGTCAGTTCCTCGCCGAAAATCAGCGCGAGAAACATGGCACGCATCTCTACACACTTGAGATGTTCGGCCTCGCATCCGACGAAGTCGAACGCGCGTTTCGTCCCTACATCGAACGCTTCGCACTGCACGAAGCCCTTTGAGCAAACTTCGCCCAAGAACCTCGGATCCATTTCGTTTTTCGTGCACTTCCGCAAAGCAGAGCGGATGTTTTCCGTCGGTAGAAATCAACTTGCATTTCAAAAACAGGATTTCGCGGAGGCTTTCGAAAGCGCGGGATCGCTGCGACGCACAGCAAGCACTTCGCGCACCGCGGCGCCAAGCTGCTCCGAAACGATCGGTTTCGACAAGAATTTTCGGATCCCAAAACAACGCGAATCTTCCGCCAAAATTCCTTCATGATGACCGCTCAAAATGATGATCGGAAGATCCGGGCGAATCTCGGCCACGCAACAGGCAAGCTCAACACCCGTTCGTTTCGGCATCGAATAATCGGAAATCAAAAGCGCATAATGATCCGGCATGCGCTGAAAAACCTGGAGCGCTTCATCGCTATCGTGCATTACCGTCACTCGATATCCCAACCGATTCAACATCCTTTCGACAACGGCTCCCGTCACCAAATCATCATCTACAAACAAAATCTCTCCTGTATCTTGCAACGAGATTTTGCTCTCGTCACATATTTGCGTTGCAGAGACAATTCGTTCTTTGCGTTCGATCGGCAAATACACATGGAAGGTCGACCCCTGACCCGGGTCACTTGTAAATGTGATTTCTCCACCGTGTCCTTGCACAATGCCGTGAACCATCGAGAGTCCAAGCCCACGTTTTCCCTCACGGCTTTCCGTCGAAAAAAACGGCTCAAAGACGCGCTGCTTCACCTCGTCGCTCATTCCAGTGCCTTGATCCTTCACGGAAAGCACGACATAAGCTCCCTCTTCGAGCCCAGGGTGATGAAGCGTCGTTTGAGAATTCAAAGACAACAATTGCAAACGAATTTCAATGACACCTTTCCGTGTTCCAAGAGCGTGTACGGCATTCAAGCAGAGCTGCCGCACAACTTCTTGCAGTTTTCCTGCATTGCCGCGTATTGGCGGGAGATTCGCGCTTACCTCCACCACAAACTGCACATTGGAAAAATTTTCCCGAGGATCCTCGGACGTCGCGAC
>JADFDR010000073.1 GCA_018262735.1 Geobacter sp. | reverse complement strand
AAACCGAGGATCAGCCGGTCACGCGTGATCAACATGCCGCGCGGATAACCTTTGTCGAATTGAAACGATTCACCCTTGCTGTTTGCGATGCGACTCATCGCCGATTCCGTGAAATAAAAATCGTTCTCGAAAACTTGCAGCGAATGCGGATGCGAAATCTCCGTCACCACCGGTGTGTCACTGCCCACTGCTTGCACGATGCCTTGATTCACGTCGGACCAAAGATCGTGCTTCTTGTAACCGAAGGCCGAGTAATGCACTTTCCCGTCGCGCAGCGCGAGCGAATTCAAATGCATCTGATCCGCACCGTCGGTGTTCGCGCGCCAATAATATTCTTCGCGACCCGTCTTCGGATCCACCCAAACGATCGAATCCGAACCGGTCGAAGCAATCAGTACGCCTCCGTCGGCAACGAGCAGCGAATGCGGCATCAACACTTTTTCGAGATTCCAGCGCTCGAGCACCCGAAACTCTTTCGAGAGCACGAGCAAGCAGGTGGGATTTGACTGCACCGTCGCAAGAATTTGATCGCCCATCCAGGCCAGGCCGGTAATGCCACGCGGCTTCATCCGCCACGGCCAGCGAATTTTGCACGGCTTCACCGACGCTGTCGCGAGATCGACCTCGTAAAGAAAAACTCCCGACTCGTCCAAGCCACTACTCTTTCGCTTGTTGCAAATACTCACCGCGATGCGCACAAATTTCCCTCCACGTCCTTTCCCTGTTCTCGGCCTGTTCTCGGCCTCCGGCTCTCGAACTCGCTTCAGGTACTTGGATCCTCGTTGCCTTCGCCTTTGTCGATTTTTAAAAACGACTTGCTCAATTTCATTTTTTGAACTGAAGTTTGTTCTGAAATTTTTCCTCATCTGCGACAAGCAACAGATCGTGATCGAACCCAGATGGGCAGTCTACTCAAGAAAAACGGCGAGCCACAACTCGACGCATGAACCTGCAAGTCGACTTGGATGCATCACGCGAAAAAAAATCCATTCACCGACGGTGAGGAAAGAAAACTCGTGCGCTCCAAGAAGAAGCCTGGAATCGAATCGCCGTTAGCTGCAACAACCGCCCCGCGTGTTCGAATCCTCGGACGCATTTTGCGATGTGGAGCAGCAGCTCGCTTCTTCCGTCGAACAGCATGCCGATTCATCGTCGGAGCAGCACGAATCTTCGCAACATGCGCATGCATCACAGCTTCGCTCGCGGCACAAGCTGATCGCCGCAAAGATCACGCCCGGCACCTCCACGAGCGCAAGCGCACTCAAGTGATATTGCCCGGCGCTGTCATCAAGGAAAAACCCAAGCACTCGGCAAAGCACAATTCCACCGAAGGCCCAAAGAGCCGCGATGAGTCCTGGCCACGTCCACTCCGTACAAACTGCGCAATACAGCAAAAAAGCGCCGAAACCGATTTGATATCCGCCGTACATCGCGCGCGCGTCGGTCACGGCCACAGGCGTCGGAATTTGCATTCCCGAAAGTTCGATCATCGTATGCGGCCAAATCAAATACGCCCATCCAAAGCCAAAAAACGCAAGTCCTGCCCACCAAATCGCAAATTTTGAAAATTTCATTTTTCTCTCCTTGAGTTTGCAGCAAAAGACACGGATGAAAGGGCTGCTTCTGCGCAAAGAATGAATCTTTCGTTAGTGTTTTTGCAAGAAATCTTCCGGTTGCATCTCAAGATTGCAGCGCAAAAGAAACACACCACAACTCGTCAAGAATTTTCGACAAGCGCCATCGCGCGCGACGGAGACACGCGTGAAGCTGCAAGGCAACATCGCTTCGGAACCTTACGACGTCCTTATCGTCGGTGCTGGCCCTGCCGGTTCGACGGCTGCGTACTATCTCGCAAAGGGCATGGCCATGTTTGACGGCAAGCGCGTCGCCCTTCTCGAAAAAGCAAAATTTCCGCGTGACAAATACTGCGGCGACGCTTGGTGTGCACCGGCGCTCGACATTCTCGAAGACATGCAAGTCTTGCAGCGCCTCGAAGCCGAAGGACTCGTGCAAGACACGACCTCGGGCGGCTTCGTTTCTCCGTCGGGCGAAAGCTTCGTGAGCACCGGCGAAGAAGAAAGCTCGGTGCCAGGCACTCGATGTTACGCAATAAAGCGTATGATCTGCGACGAGCGCATCGCGCGCCGCGCCGTCGAAGTTGGCGCAGAACTTTTCGAGAATGCGACGTTTTCGCGCGCCCAACTTGAATCCGACGGCTTCTGGACGGTGCAGTGCACCGATCGTCGCGTGTTTCGAGCGCGAATCTTGATTGCGGCCGACGGAGCAACGAGTCAGGTCGCGCGCTCGCTCGGCGTTCTCGACACCGCACCGCAAGGCATCGCAACGCGCCAGTATGTCGAGGGCGGCACACACAACTTCAAATCGGGCGGCGTGCTCTTGTATCCAAAGGCAATTTTGCCCGGTTACATCGCATTGTTTCGCCACTACAACGACGACATCGACATTGGCTGCTATGCGATTCCGGGAGGCGCCGTCGATCCCGAACGCCTGGTCGAGTTGTACGAAAAAGAACTGCTGCACGATCCCTTCTTGCAACGCGCACTCGGCCCCAAAGCAAAATTCAAAGAACGCGTGCGCGTGGCGTCGCTACGCCTTGGTGGCGTCGCCAAGAGTACCGACACACAATTGTTTCTCGTAGGCGATGCTGCTGGACAAACCGACCCTCTCACCGGAGAAGGCATACACACTGGAATGATCGGCGGAAAGCTCGCCGCACAGACGATCCACGAACTTTTCGGCAAGCAAGATTTTTCGGCCAAGGCCTGCGCCGTGTATCACAAGCGCTGGATGCAAGCCTTCGGCAACGACTTCGCCGCCTCCGCGCTCGGCGGAAAACTCGTGCATCGCTTCCCGTTTTTCATGGATGCCGCCAACATCGTCGCGCAACGCAAAGGCGAAGCCTTCATGGCCGAATTCGGTGCAGTCATGACGGGTGTCAAAGCGAAGAGCACCTTCTTGAAGCCAAGCCTCGCCTTGCCGCTTGGCGCGGAAGCCGTGCGGCAATTCGTGACTCAAAAACTCGTGCGCCGCGAGTCCGACGCCACTGCGGCTTACGCGCAAAGAGCGGCAGAAACAACCTCGCGCGCGACCGCCTTTCGCAACGCATGTTTGATCGATCCCGAAACTGCGATCGCCGAACGCAGCTCCTCCACGAACACCGCACGCGCACGCGAAGCTCTCGAAAACATCACGCGCTACATGGGCAATGCCGGACGCAACACAAATTTGTGGATCCTCTACGCCACCGAGTACGGCTTTGCGCGCGAACTTACGCAACACATCGCCGAAGCCGTACAAAAGCTCACAGACATCGAAGGCGAGCAACTCTTTGCGCCGCTTTGTCTCGACATCGAGCATTTCAAGCTTCTCGACTGGACGCGGCCGCATGAAAAAGGAGCGCTCTGCGCAAACCTTGCCCTTTTCCTTTGTTCGACCGCCGGAGACGGAGTGTCGCCACAACGCGCACAAGATTTCTTTCACGCCCTCGACGCACCCACGCTCGATCTTGCAAACCTACGCTTTTCCGTGTTGGCTCTTGGCGACCGCGCCTATCCAAATTTTTGCCGTGCAGGTCGCGAGCTCGAAAAAAAACTCGAAGCGCGAGGCGCGAAATCGATTTTTGCGCGCTCGGACGTCGATCGCGAAGACTCGCACACGATCGATCACTGGATGCAGGGCGTTCTGCAAGCACTTCAAGCTTTGCCGCTTGCGAGCGACTTCGATTCCGCTCAACCGCGACGTGAGTTTCTCGCACGCGCTACGGAACATTTCGCCTGCGCCGCGCCCGAGGCACCAGGCACGTCGCGCGATCATCCGCTTCACACCACGCTGCTCGCAAAACGCAGCCTTGGCACACGGATCGAGAAAGACGATCCCGAAATCTTGCATCTCGAAATTTCCACGACCGACCAAACCGGCCAACGCCTTGCATGGCAAGCTGGCGACTCCCTCGGCATTTGGCCGCAAAACGCCGCACAGGAAGTGGAACAAGTGCTGCAGCGAACGGGCCTTGATCCGGACACGACCGTTTTGCTCGCGGCAAAATTCGGCGAAACAAAACAGCAACCCCTCACGCTACGCGAAGCCTTACGCACAAAACTCGACATCAAAACGAAGTTGCAAGACCTACTGTCACATTTCTGCGACACCGCGTGCCGTCGCGACGGGATGACGCATGAAAAAACTCTTGCGGAAAAAATTCGCGCCGCAAACGATCCGGCCTATTTGCTCGAGCGCGAGTTGCAAGATCTCTTGCAAGACTTTCCGAACGTCGCGCACGCGCTCGACGCACAAACGCTCTGTCATCTCTTGCACCCGCTGCAACCACGTTATTACTCGATCGCATCTTCTCCGACGAAAAACCCCGATCAAATCAGCTTGTGCGTCTCCATCGTACGTTACGAACTCCACGGACGTTTGCGCACGGGACTGGCCTCGACCTTCCTCGCCGATCGCATTCAGCCTGGCGACTCGCTCGCAATCTTCGTACAACCCGCCCCGCACTTTCGCTTGCCCACGCTCGATACGAATTGCATCTTGATCGGCGCCGGCACCGGCGTGGCCCCGTTTCGCGCCTTCGTACAAGAACTCGAAGCGCGAAAATCACGCGCCCAACACTGGCTTTTCGCAGGTTGTCGACACGAGCAACGCGATTTCGTGTATAGCGAGGAATGGCGCGCCTGGGAACAGACGAGCCTCTTGCGAGTTACGCCGGCCTTCTCGCGCGATCAAACGCAAAAAATTTACGTTCAAGACCGATTGCTCGAAAATGCATCGGCCCTTTGGCGGGAAATCCAAAACGGCAGCCACTTCTATCTCTGCGGCGACGCAGCCCAGATGGCAGTCGCCGTACAAAAGGCGTTGCGGCAAATCCTCGAGACGCAAGGCGCCATGTCCGCGGAAGCCGCGCAGACCTGGCTTGATCAAATGGAGCGTGACGGACGCCTACAAAAAGATGTGTGGAGCGCGTAGGCGTCTTACGCGAGCGCTTTCAACATCAATTCGCTCAAGCGCTTGCTGAGCGACGCGGGATTTTTGGGAGTACCTCCCTCGGCGAGCAGTGCAAGGCCGTGCAGCAACTGTGCATATTCTGCAAGCGTGGCATCGAGCGGATCCTTGGCATAAAGCACTTGCAGTTTTTGCAAAAGAGGATGTTCGACATTCACTTCAAGAATCCGTTTCGTTTCGGGAACGCTTTGTCCCGCTTGGCGCATCAGCTCCGCAAGATGCGGCGGCAGATCCCCCTCTTCCGTCACCAAGCATGCAGCTGAATCCGTCAGTCGCGACGACAAACGCACTTCCTTCACTTCGTCGGCAAGACTCGCTTGCAAGCGATCGAGTAAGTCTTTGTAGGTCGCGGTTTTCTTCTCGGTTTCTTCTGCGCGCGCAGTTCGCTCCTCCTCGCTTGCGAGATCGATCGCACCTCTCCCGACGGATTGAAACGACTTGCCGCGATATTCCGGATTTTGCGCCAGCCAGACTTCGTCGACGTGATCCGCAAAAAACAGAACTTCGATCCCTTTGGCGCGGAACGCTTCGAGATGAGGCGAGCTCTCCATGACACTTCTCGATGTACCCGCCATGAAATAAATCGTCTTTTGCGTCTCGGGCATACGCTCGATCACGTCATCGAGCGACGCAAGCTCGCTTGCGGAATGCGTCGATTCGCAAAGCAGAATTTCGAAGATCGATTCCTTTTTCTCGCCGAACGCAAGCAAGCCTTCTTTGAGCACCGCGCCGAACTCATGCCAAAACTTCAAATATTGCTCGGGTCGCTCGCCCTTCATCGCTTTGAGCGATTCGAGAATCTTCTTGGTCAAGAAACGCCGAATGGCATGGATTTGGCGATTCTGCTGCAAAATCTCACGCGAAACATTGAGCGATAGATCTTCGGAATCCACCACGCCGCGCACGAAACGCAAATAGAGCGGCAACAACTCGGAACACTCATCCATGATGAAGACACGCTTCACATAAAGCTGTACACCACGATGTGCCATCTCGCGGTGATACAGATCAGCGGGCGCCTTCGACGGAATGAACAACAACGCTTGAGCCTCGAACACGCCTTCGAGCTTGGCGCGAATGCGCGCCAGCGGCGGCTGCCAGTCGTGCGAAATGTGTTTGTAAAATTCTTCGTAATCTTGCGGCAACACTTCGGCTTCGGATCGCAACCAAATCGCCTTCCTCGAATTGAGTGGCTCCAAAACACTCGCCGCGTCGGTGGACGCATCCTGCTCTGCGGCCTTCGCGTCCACCCGCAAGCGAATCGGATAGCTCACGAAATCGGAATACTTCTTGACGATCGGACGAATCGTCCACTCTTGTGTGTAGTCCTCGATGCCGTCTTCGACATCAACGGGCTTCAAGTGCAGCGTGATGCTCGTGCCGGGCGAAGCGCGCTCCACGCTTTGCACTTCGAAACGTCCATCGCCCGACGATTCCCACTGCGTCGCCGTCGCTTCCCCCGCACGTCGCGTCACCACCGTCACGCGATCGGCCACCATGAAGCTCGAATAAAAACCGACACCGAATTGCCCAATCAACTCCGGAGCCGGCTCTCCCTTGCGTGCTCCGGTAGCCGACTTCAAAAATTCTTTCGTGCCCGAGCGTGCAATCGTGCCGAGATTCTCGATCACTTCGCTTCGTGTCATCCCAACGCCATTGTCGTGAAGCGTAAGCGTGCGCGCAGCTTCGTTCGGTTCGATTTCGATTTGCAACTCTTGCTCCGGCAAAAGACCTGGATCGGTGATGCCGAGGAAGCGCAACTTGTCGAGCGCATCCGACGCATTCGAAATCAGTTCACGCAAGAAGATGTCTTTGTTCGAGTAAAGCGAATGAACCATGAGGTCCAGGAGTTGCTTTACTTCCGTCTGAAACTCAAAATTTTCAACTTCCGCCATCGTATTGAGGCCTCCGGATTTGAATTGTGAAATCGAGAGCGAGTTCTTCGCTCAAAATATCCTGTGTACGTCGCGGCGCATCCCCTCGCATTCCGCAGGATTGCCGCGCAACACAAGGGAGCCGATTGAAGCGCAAGAATTTTGCGCGAGCTTTTAGAACATGCAAGAAGTCGTGAGAAACATCATCTTGTCGTTTGTCGCGCGCAGGCGTGCGGCAAGCACGCGCACGGCATTCCAAAGCACGATATGCGCAAGCCCCGTGTTCTGAATCAAAAGTTTCTGGAACGCCTCGCGATCGAGTGCAAGCAAGAAGCAATCTTCGTGTGCGATCGCAGTCGCGCTTCGATCGGCGCGCTCTTCGATCACCGACATTTCGCCAAACGCTTGATTCACGCCGAGCACCGCAAGCGCTTCTTCCGTGCCAAGCGGCGTCATGCGACTAATTCGCACCTTGCCATCGAGCACGAGATACATCACCTCGCCGGGTTCGCCCTCTTTGAAAATCACCGCACCCGCATCAAAGCTCTCCATGCGCGCAATTTGCAAAAGCGCTTGCAAATCCGAGTCTTCGAGACCGCGAAAAAGGACGATCTCTGCCAAGCCTTTGCCTGCTTTCCCCGGATTCATTCGTGTCACCCCTTCTTTGTGTTTGTACTTTGCTGTTCTGCCTTGATTCGTCGGAGCGTCGTTCGCTTCGATCACTGCCTTGCACAACACGCTGCACCCGAAACAGGATTCGTCGAGAATCGGGTCATACTAGGCCTCGCGCGCCCAAGAAAGCAATGGCGCGAAGAGTGGCCCTCCCGACCTTTTCCCCAAGATGCTTTCACGCAAAATGGCGTAGCGCGGCATGCGCAAATCTTCTCCTCGGTTGACAGCGACTCGATCTCCGTTACTTTGGCCGCGCTGCAGCACCAAGCCTCGCTACCTGCCAAGCCGCCTCCGATACAAATCCACGCATGGGCGACTCCAAGGAACGAAGGACTCGTCGCCACGTTCACCGCTTTGAAAACAGTTTTGTGTCGATTCGCAAGCCTCGCTTCACCGTGGCAAAGCGTATCGATAAAGTCGCAAAACCATTTTGCGCAAAACTTCGCACAGGGAGAGATCTCGGAGCCATGTCCTTCTATGAACGTCTGTCGGCGCTCGACTCGAGCTTCCTCACCCTCGAAACGCCGGGCGCGCATCAACACATCGGCTCAGTGATGATCTACGACGCAACGCCGCTCATGACACCGAACGGTGGCATCGACTTCACCAAGCTGCATCGACACATCGAAGCGTCACTCCATGCGATGCCGAGCTACCGCCAGCGCATCATCGAAATTCCGGGCGAGAAACATCCGGCTTGGGTCGACGACGAAAATTTCGATTTCAACTACCACGTGCGTCACATCGCTTTGCCGGTGCCGGGCGATGACACCCTTTTGAAAGCCACAGCGAGTCGCATTT